>NZ_JANLOA010000068.1:0-98812 GCF_025466035.1 Pseudomonas sp. 20P_3.2_Bac5
TGTCAGGCGCAGCGGTTGGTACGTCGTCGACGATGTTTACATCGAGGCTTCCGCTGGAGGTGCTGCCATCGGTGTCCGTCGCGGTGACCGTGAAGCTCTCGGTCAGGTTGTTGATGCCGCCAGCGTTTGGATGGGCTTCGTTATCCAGCAAGGTGTAGCTGTAGGTCACCACGCCGGTGCTTGCGTTGTAACCGGTGACGGTCAGCGTGTTACCCAGCGGAGTCGTGGCAGTTTGTGGGAAACCGGAGGCTACACCACCAGAAACGACGTTGATGCCGCCCACGCTTAAAATCTGCAAACCATCCGGAGCGGTGACGGTAAAGGTCCCGGTTTGGGTCAGTGCCAGTGTGTTCGGGTTGCTGCCGTCGCTGAGGTTTTTCTCGTAGACCGTCAGTTCACCACCCGCGGTATCGAGGCCGTTGAGGGTGACTGAGTCGTTCAGGTTCTTGATATCCAGAACCAGATTCGCAGTGCTGGTATCGCCATCCGCATCGGTCAGGGTGTAGGCAAACGTCTCGGTACCCGTACCGCCACCATGCAAATTGAAGAAATCCGGATCGCCAGGATTCAGCGTGTAGGTGTAAGAACCATCCGCCGCCAGAACCAACGTGCCGTAGGTCCCCGTGAAGGTGCCCGCGATGATCGGTCCAACAACTCGGTCAGCGCCCTGAACGTCATTAGTCAGCACATTCCCCGTCAATACCGTCGCCGCCTCGGTAGCAACCGACGCATTGGTATCCGGCGCAGCCGTCGGCACATCGTCGACGATGTTCACGTCGAGGCTGCCGCTGCTGGTGCTGCCATCGGTATCCGTCGCGGTGACGGTGAAACTTTCGGTGAGGCTGTTGATGCCGCCAGCGTTTGGGTGAGCCTCGTTATCCAGCAGGGTGTAGCTGTAGGTCACCGCGCCGGTACTTGCGTTGTAGCCGGTGACGGTCAGCGTATTGCCCAAAGGCGTCGTGGCGGTTTGTGGGAAACCAGCCGCCACACCACCAGAAACAACGTTGATGCCGCCCACGCTTAAGGTCTGCAAACCATCCGGAGCGGTGACGGTAAAGGTGCCGGTTTGGGTCAATGCCGGCGTGTTCGGGTTGCTGCCGTCGCTAAGATTTTTCTCGTAAACCGTCAGCTCACCACCCGCAGCATCGAGGCCATTGAGAGTGACTGGATCGTTCAGGTTCTTGATATCCAGAACCAGATTCGCAGTGCTGGTATCACCATCCGCATCGGTCAGGGTGTAGGCAAAGGTCTCAGTGCCAGTACCGCCACCATGCAAATTGAAGAAGTCCGGATCCGCAGGATTCAGCGTGTAGGTGTAAGACCCATCCGCAGCCAGAACCAACGTGCCGTAGGTCCCCGTGAAGGTGCCCGCTGTGATCGGTCCGGTAACCCGGTCGGCCCCTTGAATGTCATTGGTCAGCACATTCCCCGTCAGGACCGTGGCAACCTCAGTAGCAACCGATGCATTGGTATCCGCCGCAGCCGTCGGCACATCGTCAACAACGTTCACGTCGATACTGCCGCTGGTGCTGCTGCCATCGGTATCGGTGGCGATAACACTGAAGCTTTCGGTCAGGCTGTTGGTGCCGCCGGCATTCGGATGCGCTTCGTTATCCAGCAGGGTGTAGCTGTAGGTCACCACGCCGGTGCCCGGGTTGTAGCCGGTGACGGTCAGGGTGTTACCGAGCAAGGTGGTGGTGGATTGCGGGAAGCCGGCCGCCACGCCGCCGCTGATCACATTGATGCCGCCGACACTCAGGGTCTGCAGGCCATCCGGCGCACTGATGGTGAAGGTGCCCGTCTGCGTCAATGCCCCGGCATCCGGGCTGCTGCCATCACTCAGGTTCTTCTCGTAGACACTCAGTTCGCCGCCGGCGCTATCCAGGCCCGTCAGCGTCACCGGATCGTTGAGGTTGGTGATGTTCAGCACCAGGTTGGCAGTACTGGTATCGCCATCCGCATCGGTGAGGGTGTAGGCAAAGGTCTCGGTCCCATTCCCGCCGCCATGCAGATTGAAGAAGTCCGGATCGGCAGGATTCAGCGTATAGGTGTAGGAACCATCCGCAGCCAGTACGAGCGTGCCGTAGGTGCCGGTGAAGGTGCCCGCAGTAATCGGTCCGGTTACCCGGTCGGCGCCTTGAATGTCGTTGGTCAGCACATTCCCCGTCAGCACCGTTGATACTTCGGTAGCGACCGACGCATTGCTGTCCGCCACCGCGACAGGCTGATCATCGACGATGAGCACGTTCAGGTTGGCAGTGCTGGAGCTGCCATCGGTATCGCTGGCAACTACGGTGAAGCTTTCCGTCAGGGTGTTGGCGCCGTTGCCAGCCGGATGGGTTTCGCTGTCCAGCAAGGTGTAGCTGTAGGTCACCACGCCGGTGCCCGGGTTGTAGCCGGTGACGGTCAGGGTATTGCCCAGAGGTGTCGTCACGGTTTGCGGGAAAGTGACCGCCACGCCGCCGGAAATAACGTTGATACCTCCCACGCTCAGGGTCTGCAGGCCATCCGCCGCGGTGACGGTAAAGCTGCCGGTCTGGGTCAGCGCGGCCGCATCCGGGCTGCTGCCGGTACTCAGGTTTTTCTCGAAGACGGTGATCGCTCCGGCATTGGTCCCCACCCCACCCAGCACCACCGGATCATCCAGGTTGGTGATGTTGAGCACGAGGTTGGCGTTGCTGGTGTCGCCATCGGCATCGGTCAGCGTGTAGGTAAAGGTCTCGGTCGCGTGACCACCACCGTGAAGGTTGATGAAGTCCGGGTCCGAGGGATTCAGGGTGTAGGTGTAGGAGCCGTCCGCCGCCAGTACGAGCGTGCCGTAGGTGCCGGTGAACGTCCCCGGAATGATCGGATTGGGCGTGCGATCGGCGCCCTGGATATCGTTGGGCAGGACGTTGCCGGTCAGCACCGTCGAGGCTTCCGTGGCCACCGAGGCATTGGTGTCGTCCACCGCCCGCGGCACATCGTCGAGGATGGTGACATCGAGGCTGCCGCTGGTGACATCGCCATTGCTGTCACTGGCCGTGACCGGGATGCTCTCGCCCAGCGAACTGCCGGCGGTGGTCAAGGTGTAGGTGTAGCCGACGGTGCCGCTGGCCGGATCGTAGGTGGTGATGGTCAGGACGTTGCCTGTACCGGTGGTGAAGGACTGTCCTACACCTGTGACAACACCGGCCGTCAGCACATTCACGCCACCGACATTGAGGTTGAAGACACCATCCGGCGCGACCACGGTGAAGGTTCCGCCCTGGGTCAGGGCCCCGGCATTGCTCGCCGAACCCAGTGGCAGGTTGGCTTCGTTGACGATGACCTCGCCGCCCTGCACCGCCAGGCCATTCAGGCTGATGGGGTTGTTCACCAAGGGAGCGAAAGGCTGGTCGTGCGTCACATCACCGGTGCGCAGGTCCACCAGGTCGCCCTGGAAGTTGAAGCCGGCGGTGGGAAAACCAATGACCGGATCGACCCGGCCGCCCACTTCGGTCAACAGCACGAAGCTGTGGCCGCCGCCCAGCGCACCGGGCGCGCCGTTGCCCGGGCCGGCGGCGGTCGCCTCGGCATCCTGGGTCGGGTCGCCCCCGGCGGCGATGGCTTGCTGGAGTCTCTCGACGTCGCTCAATTGCGCTTCAGTCGGGGTCACGACATCCGGGGCTTGCACGTGAGGCGCGTGATGGTTCAGCAGGTTGCTGGAGAGGGTCAGGCTGCTGTCGCGGCCCAGGGTCAGTTCCCCGCCGTTGGCCAGGTGGACCGCCACCGCTCCAGCCGCGCCGGTCTCCAGTTGTTCGCCGACGAACAGGCGATCGCCTTCGACCAATGCCCGCCGGGTTCCGTCACTCGCGACCGCGAACACCAGACCGACCACCTTGCTGACCACACCGATTGACTGAGCCATGTACCCACTCCTCCACCGCCGAGTTCTGCAGGAAAGTGCGTGGCATCTCGTGTGCGGGCCACATCAATCAGCGCCCGGTTCGAAGTACCCGCGACCATCAGGACCGGGGGATTCCAGGGGAAATCCACGATCCCGATCGATGTCGCCGCAGCGGATAGAGAACACCTACTGGCAACTGGCCTTGCGCCAAATTTCCGTCGCCAAGATTTGCGGTGTTTCCCCTCCCCTCCACTCTTTCCATGCCCTATGCCGAAAAACCATCTGAAAACTTTCTGACGCCAGTAAAAAAGCGCTTCAGCGCCCGGTATACGTGGCGCGTGGGTTAAACAATGTGCCGGTTTCCTTAGACCGCATAAGTTTTTTTTCGCATAACCCTTATGAAAATTTCTTCTTAGCTTTGCGTGCAAATGTTCTTAGCTCTGTTGTTACAAGCCTGAAACGGTTTGAACTCAATTTTTCGTCATTTTATTGGCGATGCAGCACCTAAAAATGAAACTCAGGGAGAAGTAACCCATGCGCGTTTTGACCCCCCTCACCAGTGCAGTTTTACTGGCCATGACCTGTGCCAATGCCCAGGCAATGTCTTTGCAGGAAGCAGTGCAAAGCGCGGTGGATTACCACCCGGAAGCCAAGGCGGGAATAAACAGCAGGTTGTCCGCCGATGAAGATGTGAAGTTCGCTCGCGGTGGTTACTACCCGAGCGTCGATCTGGTCGCCGGCTACGGCCGTGAGCGCTCGGACAACACCAACACCCGCGGTATCAATGCCGACGGCACGCGCAACCACAACAAGGAATCCCTGAACTACACCCAGTCGGAACTGCGCCTGCGGCAGATGCTGTTTGACGGTTTCAACACCTCCAATGAAGTGGCCCGCACCGAGGCGGTGGTCAATTCCCGCGCCTACTACCTGCAAGCCACCTCGCAGACCATCGCCCTGCGCGCCATCGAGGTGTACCTCGAAGTGCTCAAGCGCCGCGAACTGGTGACCCTGGCCAAGAACAACCTGCAGGCCCACTTGCGGGTCAACGATCAGATCGGCCTGCGCAGCGAGCGCGGCGTCGGCAGTACCGCTGACCTCGACCAATCCACCGCCCGCCGGGCACTGGCGGAAAACAACCTGTACACCGCGGAAGTCGACCTGGCCGATGCCGAGGCGAATTTCTTCAGCGTCACCGGCCGCACCGCCGACGAGCTGGAAGCCCCGCCCTCGATCAAGGGCGAAATCCCCACAAGCCTGGTCGACGCTCGCCAGGACATGCTGGCGAACAACCCCTACCTGAAATCGGCCCAGGCCGACATCCAGGCTGCCGAGCAACAATATGAAGTGGCGAAGTCGCCGTTCTACCCGCGCCTGGACGCCGAGCTGTCCACCGCCGCCAACAACAACCTGGGCGGCGAGCCCGGGCATGCCAATACCGACTGGCACGCCGGCGTGGTGATGACCTACAACCTGTTCCGCGGCGGCAGCGACAAAGCCCGCCTGCAGTCCGACGCGCACAAGATCAACCAGGCCATGGACATCCGCAACAACGCGCTGCGCACCCTCACCGAGGACCTGTCGCTGTCCTGGAACGCCCTGCAGAACGCTGCCAAACAGACCCCATCGGCCCGCCAGTACGCCGAGACCACCACCCGTGTGCGCGCGGCCTACCAGGACCAGTTCGGCCTCGGCCAACGTACCCTGCTCGACGTGCTCGACAGCGAAAACGAGCTGTATAACGCCAACCGGCGCTACGTCGAAGTGCGCTACATCGAGGAGTTCTCCGGCTATCGGCTGCTGGCCAACATGGGCGAACTGCTGAGCAAGCAGAAAATCTCGCTGCCGCCTGAAGCCGTCGCCCAGAGCGACGTCAAGACCGACGCGCGGTTGCCTGAAATGCGTTGAGTATTTTCCGCCGCCTCGACTGAGGAGTAGGCCATTGTGACCAGCATGCAACCGGCGAACTCGGCGGACCAACGCCAGAGTTTCGATGATCCGTTACTCGATGGGCTGTTGATTCTCTGCAAGCTGCACGGTTGCACGGCCAGCCGCGCCAGCCTGAGCAGCGGCCTGCCGCTGCCGCAACAACGCCTGAGCGTCGATCTGCTGCCGCGCGCGGCGGCGCGTGCCGGCTTGCAGGCGCGCGTGCTACGCCGTGAGCTGGGCGCGATTTCCGCGCTCAACCTGCCCGTACTGCTGCTATTCAAGGATGGCCGTTGCGCGGTGCTGCAGCGCTGGAAAGAGGGCGATCAGGCGCTGATCCTGCCTTGCGAAGCCGACGGCGGCGAGCAGTGGGTCAGCCGTCAGGAACTGGACGAGGCCTACGCGGGCCAGGTCCTTTTCGCCCGCCCCCGGCATGAACTTGAAGACCTGCGCAACCCGCTGGTGCCGCGGGTCAATGCGTGGTTTCGCGACACCCTCAAACAATCCCGCTGGCTGTACAGCGACGCCCTGCTGGCCAGCCTGCTGATCAACCTGCTGGGCCTGATGGTGCCGCTGTTCGTGATGCAGACCTACGACCGCGTGGTGCCGAACCAGGCCACCTCGACCCTCTGGGTGTTGGTCATCGGTCTGTTGATCGGCACCCTGTTCGAACTGGTGCTGCGCGTGGTCCGTGCGCACCTGCTCGATCAGGCCGGCAAGAAGACCGACATGATCCTCTCGGCAACCCTGTTCGAACGCATCACCGGCATGTCGATGAAAGCCCGCCCGGCCACCATCGGCGGCTTCGCCCAGAGCATCCACGACTTCCAGGGCCTGCGCGAATTCCTCACCGCGGTAACCCTGACCAGCGTTATCGACCTGCCCTTCGTGGTGCTGATGCTCGCGGTTATCGGCCTGCTCGGCGGCTGGCTGGTGATGATTCCACTGATCGCGTTCCCGGTGACCATCGTCTTCGCCCTGCTGATCCAGGTGCGCCTGCGCGACACCGTGCAGAAAAGCCTGAGCCTCGGCGCGGTGCGCCAGGCACTGCTGATCGAAACCCTCGGCGGCCTGGAAACCCTCAAGGCCTGCGGCGCCGAAAGCGAGCGCCAGTACCAGTGGGAAAGCACCCATGGCGCCCTCACCCAACTGGACGTCCACGCCCGCAAACTCTCGGCCCTGGCCACCAACGGCACGCTGTTCATCCAGCAGTTCTGCGGGATGGCCACCATCGTCGCCGGGGTTTACAGCATCATCGCCGGCAGCCTCAGCGTCGGCGCCCTGGTCGCCTGCTACATGCTCGGCAGCCGGGTGCTCGCGCCGCTGGGGCAGATCGCCGGGCTGATCACTCGTTATCAACAGGCGCAATTGACCATGCGCAGCACCGACGCCCTGATGGCCCTGCCGCAGGAACGTCGCAGCGACCAGCAACCGCTGGAGCACACCCGCCTGCAAGGGGCGCTGGAAGTGAGCCGGGTGAGCTTCCGCTATCCCGGGCAAACCGCGCCGGCGCTGAACAACGTCAGCTTCAGCGTCAAGCCGGGCGAGCGTATCGGCATCATCGGCCGCAGCGGTTCGGGCAAGAGCACCCTGGCGCGGTTGGTGATGGGCTTCTACGAGCCGGACGAAGGCCAGATCCTGCTGGACAACCTCGACCTGCGCCAACTGGACATTACCGATCTGCGCCAGCAACTCGGCTACGTCGCCCACGACCTGCCGCTGCTGGCCGGCAGCCTGCGCGACAACCTGACCCTGGGGGCGCGCTACGTGAGTGACGCGCGGATGCTCGAAGTCGCCGAACTGACCGGCGTCAGCGAGCTGGCCCGGCAACACCCGCGCGGCTTCGACCGTCCGCTGGGCGAGCGCGGCCAACTGCTCTCCGGCGGCCAGCGCCAGGCCGTGCTGCTGGCCCGGGCGATGCTGCTGGAGCCGCCGATCATGGTGCTGGACGAACCCACCAGCCACATGGACAACAGCAGCGAAGAACAACTGCGCAATCGCCTGCACGGCTGGATCGAGGGCAAAACCCTGTTGCTGGTCACCCATCGCACCTCGATGCTCAGCCTGGTTGACCGCCTGCTGGTACTGGACAACGGCAAGATCGTTGCCGACGGCGCCAAGGATGCGGTGATCGACGCCCTGCGCAAGGGCCGTATCGGTCAAGCCCTTTAGTCCTACACAGAGGTGCGAGATGTCCGCACTACGCAGCTACTTCCAGAGTTTCAACAAGACCGCCGAGCACGAGTACCTGCCGGACCTGACGAACGCCACCCTGCAGGACTCCCCGCGCCGCTCGCGGCTCACCGTGTGGCTGGCGGCGACGCTGCTGCTAGTTGCGCTGGTCTGGGCCAAGGTGGCCGTGCTCGACGAGGTGACCACCGGCGAAGGCAAGGCGATTCCGTCGAGCAAGGTGCAGGTGATCCAGAACCTCGAAGGCGGCATCGTCACCGAGATTTTCGTCCGCGAAGGCCAGATGGTGAACAAGGGCGACACCCTGCTGCGCCTGGATGACACGCGCTTCCGCTCCAACAAGGGCGAAAGCGAGGCCGACCGCTACGCCCTTACCGCGCAGGTCGAGCGGCTGTCCGCCGAGACCGAGGGCAAGCCGTTCCAGGTGTCCCCGGAAGTGCGCAGCAAGGCGCCGCAAGTGGCCGAGGACGAAATGGCCCTGTACCAATCGCGCCAGCGCCGCCTGAACAGCGAGAAGCAGACCCTCAACGAACAACTTCGGCAGAAGACCCAGGAACTGGCCGAGTTCCGCTCCAAGCTGGACCAGTACCGCTCTGGCCTGGCCCTGCTGCAGCAGGAGCTGGACATGTCGACGCCGCTGGTGAAAACCGGGGCGATTTCGCCGGTGGAAATCCTCCGCCTCAGACGCAGCGCGGTGGAAGCCCGCGGCTCGATGAACGCCACCAGCCTGGCGATCCCCCGGGCCGAATCGGCCGTGGCGGAAATCAAGAGCAAGATCGAAGAATCCGAGGCGGGTTTCCGCTCCGAAGCGGCCAAGGAACTCAACGAAAAACGCACCGACCTGTCGAAAATCACCGCCACCAGCGTCGCCATCGACGACCGGGTCAACCGCACCACCGTGGTGTCACCGGTGCACGGCATCATCAAGCTGCTCAAGGTCAACACCATCGGCGGCGTGGTCCAGCCCGGCAGCGACCTGGTGGAAGTGGTGCCGCTGGAAGACAACCTGCTGATCGAAGCCAAGGTCCGGCCACAGGATGTCGCCTTCCTGCATCCGGGGCAGAGCGCGATGGTCAAGTTCAGCGCCTACGACTACTCCATCTACGGTGGGCTCAAGGCCAAACTGGAACTGATCGGCGCCGACACCGTCACCGACGACAAGGGCAACGCCTTCTACATGATCCAGGTGCGCACCGACAAAAATCATTTGGGCGGGGACAACAAACCGCTGCTGATCATCCCGGGGATGGTGGCGACGGTGGACATCATTACCGGCGAGAAGAGCGTGCTGGATTACTTGCTGAAGCCGGTGCTGAAGGCGCGGACGGAGGCGTTGCGGGAACGCTAGTCAGTGGTCCCATCCCCGCGAAGGCGATCCCGACCACAGACTTCACCTGAGGAATGGCTGGGTTGCTGAGGGCCATCGCGAGCGAGCTCGCTCCTACACTGTCCACGGCATGGTGCAATGAACTGTAGGAGCGAGCTTGCTCGCGATGCGGTGTCTAGCCCTCACAAATCAGCGCAAATGATTACGCTCAAACGTTTCCCGCCCCATCGCCGCAATCTGCCCCTCGATCAACGCATCGAAAGGCCTGAGCAATTCATCGAAACGCCCTTCCCCTTCCAGCACATTCAGCGCCTGGGTCACCGCCTCGATGGTCGACAACGCACCCGCTTCCGGCGCCTTGCGCAGCCGATAGCGGGAAGGCTGGACACAGGCCAGGGTCACTCGCGGCAATGCGTCCAGCAGCGGATTCAGGTAGAGCAGCTTGCGCGCCTTGCGCCAGGTGCCGTCCGGCACGATCAGCAACCAGGGACGCGGATCCGGATCCTCGCCATACGCCCGCAACGGCTGCGCCTGTTCACCGGGAAACAACAAGCCCACCCGATACCCCGGCGCAGCAATCAGCTCGGCCAGCCCCTCGAACACCTCGCCCACCCGCAACTCGCCATTGCGCAGGCCAAGGGCGGCAAGGCGCGCGGTATTGAGGGCATGACGGACTTCATCGGGGTGCTGCAACAGGACCACGCGGGTGCGGCTGTCGAGCGACGGAATCAAGGGACAAAGGCAACGGGACTGCGGACGCTGACAGCGCTCGCACTGGATTCTGGACATCGGGTTCTCCTGGGCGGACAAAGTGTGCCACAGCAGTCCCGGAAAAGACCCACATCCCTGTGGGCAGGACAATACGACTAGCGGTTGAACCGTTCGGCCAGGTCGTGCAGGTACTCGGCCATGCGTTCGAGTTCCTGGCTGATTTCGGCCCCTTGCCTGGCCTGGCCGGCACTGTGATCGCACAACTGCGCAATGCGCACGATCTGTTGGTTGATGTCTTCCACCACATGGCTCTGCTGCTCGGAGGCCGTGGCGATCTGCTGGCTCATGCCGGTGATACGACTGACCGCCTCGCTGATCCCGCTCAGCGCCACCTGCACCGCCTCGACGCTGTGCACGCTGTCGCGGGAGATCTGCCCGCCCTTGTTCGCGCTGGTCACCGCCCGATCGGCACCCGCACGCAGCGAGGCGATGATCTGGTGGATTTCCTCGGTCGAAGTCCGGGTCCGCTGGGCCAGCGAGCGCACTTCGTCGGCGACCACGGCGAAGCCGCGTCCCTGCTCGCCGGCCCGTGCCGCTTCGATGGCGGCATTGAGGGCCAGCAGGTTGGTCTGCTCGGCGATCGAGGTGATCACGTCCACCACGCTGCCGATGGACTGAGTCTGCTCGGCCAGGGCGTGCACCGCCTGCCCGATATCGTTGACCGCATCCGCCATGCTGCTCATCGCCCGCAAGCTCTGCTGCGCCAGCGTGCTGCCCTGACGGGTCAGCTCGTCGGCGTCGGACGCCGCGTGCGCGGTGTTCTGCACGTTCTGGGTCACCTGCTGGATGGTCGCCGCCATCTGCGCGATAGCCGTCGCCGACTGATCGGTCTCGCTGCGCTGACGATCGAGCATCTGCGCCTGGGCACCGGACAAATCCGACGACTGCGACGCCCGCGTTCGTACGCTGACGCCGGCATCCACCAGCCGGGTCAGCGCCGTTTGCAGGCGCGCTTCCTCGCTGATCATGGCCAGGTCCAGTTGCCCTTGCAGGCCCAGGTTGCGGCTGTAGGTCAGCGCCACCAGCGGGCTGGTGAACGCCTTGGGGTGCTCGGCCAGGGTACGGCGGATCACCCGGCTCTGGCGGTTTTCCAGCAGGAACCAGGCCGACAGCAAGCTAGCCATTAACACTCCGAGAGCGGCGTATTGCGGCAAGGCCAGGTAGGCGATCACCGATACCACGCCAGCACCGACCAACGGCCAGCCATGTTCGAGCACATCCAGCGTGCGCGCCGCCCAGGAGGTGGGTGAGCGCCCGGCGCGCAAGCGCTCGTACAAGGCCGCGGCGCGCTGCACCTGATCCCGGCTGGGCAGCGAGCGGACCGACTCGTAGCCACTGATCCGACCGTTCTCGTAGATGGCCGTGACATAGGCACTGACCCAATAGAAGTCGCCGTTCTTGGCGCGGTTCTTGACCACGCCCATCCACGGTTTTCCCCCCTTGATGGTCTCCCACATATGGGCGAACACCGCGGGCGGCATGTCGGGATGGCGTACCAGGTTATGGGGCTCGTGGAGCAGCTCGTCGCGGGTGAACCCGCTGATGGCGACAAACGCATCGTTGCAATAGGTAATGCGGCTATTCAGGTCGGTGGTGGAGATCAGCCGCTGCTCTTGGGGGAAGGTTCTTTCCTGCTCAGTGACGGGCAAATTCATGCGCATCTTGGGCGTTCCCTGCTAACAAGGTGGGGAGGAAGTTTCATCACGGCAAGAAAAGTAGTAGCAGAGCATTAACGCTTTCGTAGTGCTTTTTACCACCCGCGCAAAGTAATTTTCGCCGACGTTCGCCTCATGCTGGCGTCAGTTGCGCCCGCAGCAGGTCGCGGAAGGTCTGGATCAGCGGTTCACGGCTGCGACCACGGCGGATGATCATCGAGAACGGCGCCTGATAACCGAAGGTCGCAGGAGATAGCACCCGCAAGTCGCCTTTATCGGCCCAGGCCTGGGCGTAATGCTCCGGCAGGTAGCCGATATAGGCGCCGGACAACACCAGGATCAACTGCGCCTCCATGCTTTCCACCGTCGCAGCGCTGTGCTTGAAACCGTGCCGGGCCAGTTCCGCCTGGCTCCAGTAGCCGCGTCCGACCATCCGTTGCTGGGTGATGACCTGCTCGGGAATCCGCCGCTCGCTGAACAGAGGGTGACGGTTACTGCAATACAGCCAGTGCTGCTCGCGGTACAGCGGCTGGTAAACCAGCCCGCTCATGCGCGTGGAGAAGGCGCCGATGGCGAGGTCCAGGCGGTTGTCCTGCACGCCCAGTTGTAACTCGTAGGGGCTGGACACCGACAAATGCAGGTGCACCGCCGGATGTTCCTGGCTGTAAGCGCCGATGGCTTCGGCCAGCGGCAAGGCGCGATCGCCCACGGTGGAGTCGATCACCCCCAGGTTGAGGGTGCCGCGCAGCTCGCCCTTGAGCGCCGCCGCGTATTGCTCGAAACCGTCCAGCTCGGCCAGCAGACGCAAGGTCTCCTGGTGAAACAGCTCGCCCTTGCTGGTCAGGCTGAAGCCGCCACGGCCGCGATGGCACAGCACGATGCCGAGGGCGGCCTCGAGCTGGCTCATGTAGGTGCTGATGGCTGACGTGGAGAGGTTGAGGTCGCGCTGGGCATTGGCGAAACCCTGGTGGCGCACCACGCTGGCGAAGATACGCAGCAGCTTCAGATCGGGCAGGTTCGAGGCCATGAAAACGGAGGTCCGCAGGTCGGAAATGGCGACAGTCTAACCCCGCTCCCAGCGATAGTTCAGAAAAACCTGAACTAAGTATTTGCCTGTAGCGATTCTTCTACGGCACTACCTTTTGCAGACTTTGCCGCACTGCAACTGTTCCAGGGCACTTTCGGCTGGCTGGCCGGTGTTGAGAACAGGTTTCAACAACTAGAACAATCGAACCGATGAGGCCCGAAACCGTGGACAAGATCCTGCACCAACCACTGGGCGGCAACGAAATGCCGCGCTTCGGCGGCATCGCAACCATGATGCGCCTGCCCCACCTGCAAAGTCCCGCCGGCCTCGACGCCGCCTTTATCGGCGTGCCGCTGGACATCGGCACCTCCCTGCGCTCCGGCACCCGCTTCGGCCCGCGGCAGATCCGCGCCGAGTCGGTGATGATCCGTCCGTACAACATGGCCACCGGTGCCGCCCCGTTCGACTCGCTGTCGGTGGCCGACATCGGCGACGTGGCGATCAACACCTTCAACCTGCTCGACGCCGTGCGCATCATCGAAGAGGCCTACGACACCATCGTCGAACACAATGTCATCCCGCTGACCCTCGGCGGCGACCACACCATCACCCTGCCGATCCTGCGCGCCCTGCACAAAAAGCACGGCAAGATCGGCCTGGTCCACATCGACGCCCACGCGGACGTCAACGACCACATGTTCGGTGAGAAAATCGCTCACGGCACCACCTTCCGCCGCGCCGTCGAAGAAGGCCTGCTGGACTGCGACCGCGTGGTGCAGATCGGCCTGCGCGCCCAGGGCTACACCGCTGAAGACTTCAACTGGAGCCGCAAACAGGGCTTCCGAGTGGTGCAGGCCGAAGAGTGCTGGCACAAGTCGCTGGAACCGCTGATGGCCGAAGTTCGCGAGAAAGTCGGCGGCGGCCCGGTGTACCTGTCCTTCGACATCGACGGCATCGACCCGGCCTGGGCGCCCGGCACCGGCACCCCGGAAATCGGCGGCCTGACCACCATCCAGGCGATCGAAGTGATCCGTGGCTGCCAGGGCCTCGACCTGATCGGCTGCGACCTGGTCGAGGTGTCCCCGCCCTACGACACCACCGGCAACACCTCGTTGCTCGGCGCCAACCTGCTTTACGAAATGCTCTGCGTTCTGCCCGGCGTTGCACGTCGCTAATAGCCAAGGCAAGGAAAGATATCAGGCAGGAGCCATGACGGCGGCCCGTGAAGAACGGGCCGCACTACGAAGAATGACCCGCGGCGGCCTACCCGACCGCGAGATTGATCTCACATAAAAAAGATAATTGGAGACACCCATGGCCTTGGACATATTCGTTGTACTGATTTATGCCGCCGGCATGCTGATACTGGGCTGGTACGGCATGCGCAAGGCAAAGACCCACGAGGACTACCTCGTGGCCGGCCGTAACCTCGGCCCGAGCCTGTACATGGGCACCATGGCCGCAACGGTACTGGGTGGCGCGTCCACCGTCGGCACCGTGAAACTGGGCTATGTGCACGGTATTTCCGGTTTCTGGCTGTGCGCGGCGCTGGGCCTGGGCATCATCGCCCTGAACCTGTTCCTCGCCAAACCGCTGCTGCGCCTGCGCATCTTCACCGTCACCCAGGTGCTGGAAAAGCGCTACAACCCCATGGCCCGTCAGGCCAGCGCCGTGATCATGCTGGCCTACGCGCTGATGATCGGCGTGACCTCGACCCTGGCCATCGGCACCGTCCTGCAAGTGCTGTTCGAACTGCCGTTCTGGAGTGCGATCCTGCTCGGTGGCGGCGTGGTGGTGGTGTACTCGACCATCGGCGGCATGTGGTCGCTGACCCTGACAGACATCGTCCAGTTCGTGATCAAGACCGTCGGCCTGATGTTCGTCCTGCTGCCGATCTGCCTGTACCGCGTTGGCGGTTGGGATCAACTGGTAGCCAAGCTGCCGGCGTCCAGCTTCAGCCTGACCACCATCGGCTGGGACACGATCATCACCTACTTCCTGATCTACTTCTTCGGCATCCTGATCGGCCAGGACATCTGGCAGCGGGTGTTCACCGCCCGTGACGAGAAGGTCGCCAAATACGCCGGCACCACCGCAGGCGTGTACTGCGTGATCTACGGCCTGGTCTGCGCGGTGATCGGCATGGCCGCTCACGTGCTGCTGCCAGACCTGGGCAACGCCAACAACGCCTTCGCCGCCATCGTCAAATCCGCCCTGCCTGACGGCATCCGCGGACTGGTGATCGCTGCTGCGCTGGCGGCAATGATGTCCACCGCCAGTGCCGGCCTGCTGGCTGCGTCCACCGTTCTGACCGAAGACCTGCTGCCACGGCTGCGCGGCGGCAAACAGTCGAGCCTGTCGATCAACCGCCTGTTCACCCTGCTGACCGGCCTGGCCGTGCTGGCTATCGCCCTGGTGGTGGAAGACGTGATCAGCGCCCTGACCCTGGCCTACAACCTGCTGGTGGGCGGCATGCTGGTGCCGCTGATCGGCGCCATCTACTGGAAACGCGCCACCACTCGCGGCGCGATCACCAGCATGGCGCTGGGCTTCGTTACCGCGCTGGTGTTCATGATCAAGGACGGCATGGACGCGAACACCCCGATCTACTACAGCCTGGCGATCGCCTTGGTGAGCTTCGTGGTGGTCAGCCTGATGTCCCGCTCGGAAGTGAATGCGGCGAAACTGGCTTGAAACAAGAAGGGCCTGCGCAAAGCAGGCCCTTTTTCTTTGGGATGAAGAGCCTCATCGCTGCGGTTCGGGGCGCCGAACCGCAGCGATGGGGCCTCTGAATACTTCAACGTCGAGGCTGACGCTTGCGCTTCTCGTCGTCGCTGGGGATCGGTACCGGTTGCATCGGCGGGATCAGGCCCAAGGCAACAGCGAGGTCATGGAGCCAGTTCATCATCAGGTTTTTCATAATTCCCCCTTGAGGGTCATCGTCCAATCCAGTTTGGCTACGATGTTTCCTAGCAATCATAGCCTCAAGTCCTACAAATCGCTTGCGTAAATTCCTACACCCGTGACCTGCATCAAGCGCTGAGCGCCGTTCCGACAGGCGGTCCTTCCCGCCCCTCTTCCTGCAGGTTCACCCAGGCATCCAGATTCGCCCCGCGCATGCCCCGCCGCCACACCAGCCAGGTGGTCGCCAGATCGAAAGGCGTCTGCAACCGGTGCACCGCGACGTTCTCGCGCCCCGGCAGGCTGTCGAGCATCGACTGCGACATCAATGCCACCCCGGAACCCGCCACCACACAGGCCAGCATGCTCGGGTAGGACTCGATCTCCATGGCCCGGCCCATGGCCGCGTGATCATGGGCGTACCAGGCCTCCAGCCGCATGCGGTAGGAACAGCCCTTGCGGAAGGTGAACACCGCACGCCCCGTCACATCCCGTGCGCTGCGCACGGGCGGATGGTCCGACTCGGTGATCAACACCAGAGTTTCCTCGCACAGCGGCACGCCGTCGAGACCGGCCAGCGACAGCGGCCCATCGAGCATGGCAGCGTCCAGCCGACCGGCGAGCAGCCCTTCCAGCAGCTCGCCGCTGGGCGCGGTCTGCACCTGCAGGTTCACCGCCGGATAGGTCCGGTGATACCGCGCCAGCAACCCCGGCAGGTGAATTGCCGCGGTGCTGTACATGCTGCCGAGGATGAACTCGCCGGCCGGTTCTCCGCCCTGCACCGCCGCGAACGCCTCGTCGTGCAGCGCCAGCATGCGCCCGGCGTAGTCCAGCAACACCTTGCCGGCCGGCGACAACTGCAGACGCTGACGCTCGCGGTGGAACAGTTCCACGCCCAGTTGCTCCTCGAGCTGACGCAAACGCGTCGACAGGTTCGACGGCACCCGGTGCAATTGCTCGGCGGCGCGGGTCACCGAACCGGTCTCGGCGACCGCCTGAAAGATGCGCAACTGGCTCAGTTCCATAGCCGTTCTCTAAAAGTGAACAAGTTGCTCATCATTATTCAATTTTTCAGAAAAGCAACCCCCGGTAGTCTGAACGCATCACCCGCCTTGCAGAGGAATACCGGACATGTCGCCGACATTGCGCCTCCTGGCCAGCTTCGTTGCCCTGATGATGGCAATGGGCATCGGCCGTTTCGCCCTCACCCCGCAACTGCCGCACCTGGTCGGCGAAGGCCAGTTGAGCCTGACCGCCGCCGGTCTGGTCGCTGCGGCCAACTACCTCGGCTACTTCCTTGGCGCGCTGGACGCCATGCTCGCCCGCCGCCCACAACAAGTGCGGCTGCGCCTCAACCTCGGGCTGTGGTTGTGCGTGTTGCTGACGGTGCTGTCGTTCTGGGCTGACAGCTTTATCACCCACGCCCTGCTGCGTTTCGGCACCGGCGTGGCCAGCGCCTGGGTAATGGTGATGATCACCAGCCTGAGCCAACCCCTCGCCGCGCGCAGCAACCTGCCGCGACTGGGCGCCCTGGTGTTCGCCGGTCCCGGCCTGGGCATCATGCTGACAGGGCTGCTGGCGCTGTTTTCGAACCTGTACGGGCTGGGGTCGGCGCCGCTGTGGCTGATCTATGCCGCTGCCGCGTTGGTCATGCTGCTGGCCGTGCGACCCATGCTGCCGCAACCGGAAAACGCGCCAACCACGCCGGCACCGACGCTGGCCGCCACGCCTTCGCGGGGCATCCCGCTGCTGGGCCTGATCTACGGCCTGTACGGCATAGGCTACATAATCCCCGCGACGTTCATGTCGCAGATGGCCAGCGCGCGCTTTCACGGGCAGTGGATGGCCGACCTGTTCTGGCCCGGCTTCGGCCTGGCGGCCGCGGTCGGGGTGATGCTGCTGAGCCTGCGCCGGCCACGGCCGGGCAGCACCTCGCGCTGGTTGAGGGTGACACTGTGGCTGCAGGCCATCGGTGTGTTCGCCTGCCTGATGGGCGACGGTCCGGGGCTGGCACTGGGGGTGATCTTCTGCGGCACGCCGTTCCTGGCCTGCATGCAACTGGTGATGCAGCGCTCGCGGGAACTGGCGCCCCACGCTACCCAACGCAATGCCGGCCTGCTGACCGCCTGCTTCGCCATCGGTCAGCTCGGCGGGCCGCTGTTGGCGGCGCTGAGCAACCTGTTCGCCGGCAGCCTGCAACCGGCGCTGCTGGTCGCTGGCGCCGGTCTGTTGCTGGCGGGCGTCCTGAACTGGCGGCCTGGAACCTATCAGAACGCCCATACTCGTCATTCACCCGCACCTGACAGGCTCTGATCAGTGCCATAAACGAGCATCACCGCTCCGTTTTCGAAGGAGTGAATGGACCGCTCTGGACTACGGAGGAAAAGCCGACGCGCTTGCCAACAACGCCCAGAGAATCAGAGCAGAACAACAAATCCACTTTCAATTGCTGCCGTCCGCGCTGCGGGCAGAAATAGTACAGCGCAGTGGAGAGGTTCAGGGGCTCTCCTCGACAGCGGCGTCTCTGTACCCGTATTACCCAACCACCCTCTAGCGCTGCCCCAGCAACGAACGCAGACGCCTGCGCAGCCACTGCTCGGCGCTGACCATGACGATGCCGAGCAACACACACAGCGCGCCGATCACGAAGTTCAGGCTCAGCGGTTCGTTCAGCAACAGCACACCGAAGGTCACGCCGAAGATCGGCGTGATAAAGGAAAACACAGCAAGGTTGGACGCCAGGTATTTGCGCAGCAGCCAGAACCAGGTCAAGTAGCTGAAGAACGACACCACCAGCGCCTGGAACAGCACGCTGCCGATGGCGATGGGCGTCAGGCTGACGTGGGTCAGCTTGCCGTTGAAGGCGGCGATCAACAGCAGACCGACAAAGCCCACCGCCAACTGATAGAACAGCGTAAGGGTCGCAGGCGCTTCAGACAGCCGCGAGCAGCGCACCACCACCGTGGTGGCGCCCCAGGACGCGCCAGCGAGTACACCGAAGGCATCGCCGAGCAACATCGGCCCGTTGAGATCATCCAGGGAAATACCGCCGGCGAAGGCCAACGCAATCCCGCCAAAGGCCAGCAGGATGCCCAGCCACTGCAGCGGCCGCAGGCGCTCGCTGGGCAGCATGAAATGCAGGCCGAGGGCGGTGAAGACCGGCGCGGTGTAGAGGAACACCGACATGTGCGCCGCCGAGGTCAGCGACAGGCCCTCGGCGATGAACAGGAACTCGATCCCGAACAACGCGCCCGCCAGCAGCCCCGCGCGCCAGGTGGTGCCCACGTGCTCCCAGCCGCCACGCCAGCACATCAGCAGGCCCACCAGTAACGCGGCGATCCCTGAACGGGTCGCCGCCTGCATCACCGGGGCGACATCGGCGGCGGCCCATTTGACCATCACCTGTTGCACGCCCCAGATCAGGCACAGCCCCAGCATGACCTGAAAGGCGAAGGCATCGGGATCGCGACGGGGTGCGCTCATTGGCGGCACCCCACTTCTGGCAATGGCATGACAACCTCTTGGCAGCGAAGAATTGGCGCCAATTATTGATGGTTGTCGTCAGCTATTACCAGATATGTCTGACTCGCTCAGGCAATCTGCGCCTTCGAGGCCACCTCGTCGAAGGTCGCTTCGTCCAGCGCATCGGCCTGCTCATCGAGGACCTGGCGCGGGTGATCGTTGCCGGGAATGCTGCTGTCGATCAGGCTCAACAACCGCGAACCACGCTCGGTCAGGACGAAGTTCTCGCCATTGCCGCCCTCCTCTTCGGGCCGGCTGACGATGTAGCCGCGTTCCACCAGCAGCCGCTCATAGTCGCAGGCGCGGGTTTTGAGGTGGTCGAGGTCCGGCACCGCGTCACCATCGGCGGCAAGCTGCGCGGCGTGCTGCTCGGCGTAGGGGCGCGGGGTGAAGTTGTGTCCGGCACTGTTCTGGACTTCATGCAGCAGACGTTCGATCAGGTCCCAGTCATACACGGTGCTCATGGGTGCGGCCTCGGTGGGGGTATGTAAGGTTGTGACCGGCCGCATGCGCCACGGTTCGACTGAACTTTCCCGATGGCGCGCCCCTCAACCGGGAACATCACCCGCCATGGATAACGAGGCCCGACCATGAAGACACTGATGATGCTGACCGCCACCGCCAGCCTGCTGTTCGCCCTGCCGAGCTGGGCATGCACGCTGGAAGAAGCCACGGAGAAACGCGAGGAACTGGCCAAGGAAGTGACCCGCCTGACTGAGCAGAACCCGCAGAAGGCCAAGGAAATCAACGAGGAGTTGCAGGGAATGAAGCTGGGCACGGAGGCCAGTGATTTGCCGGACAAATGTCAGTTGATCGACAAGCGGCTGCAGGAATTGCGGGAGGCCGAGAAGAAAACGTGAGGGTGCTGGAAAATTTGAGGGTCTCAGCGCCGGGAAGCCGGCGATGAGACCCTTGAGCCTTACTCCGCCGCAGCAGCCGGCTTGCGCTTCTTCAGCGGCGCCAGGCCATCAGAGCTGGTCAGCGGTGCATTAGGCTTCGGCTTGGCCGTCGGCTTGCGCTTGGCCACGGCTTTCTTGTCGCCCTTCTTGTCGGTCTTTTTCTTCTTCACGCCAACCGCTTTGCCCGACGCCTTGACCTTCTTCGGACCGGTGTAGGTGCCCTTCACTTCCTTGATGGTGCGACGCTCGAAGGTCTGCTTCAGGTAGCGCTCGATGCTCGACATCAGGTTCCAGTCGCCGTGGCAGATCAGCGACACCGCCAGGCCTTCGGCGCCAGCACGACCGGTACGACCAATACGGTGCACATACTCGTCGCCGCTGCGCGGCATGTCGAAGTTGATCACCAGGTCCAGGCCGTCGACGTCCAGGCCACGGGCAGCCACGTCAGTCGCCACCAGCACCTTGGCGCCGCCGGTCTTGAAGCGTTCGATGGCCAGCTTGCGGTCTTTCTGGTCCTTGTCGCCGTGCAGCACGAACGCCTTCATGTCCTTGGCCACGAGGTGACCGTAGATGCGGTCGGCCATGACCCGGGTGTTGGTGAAGATGATCGCCTTCTGGTACGTCTCGTTTTCCAGCAACCACTGAGCGATCTGCTCTTTGTGCTGATTGTGATCGGCAGTGATGATCTGCTGGCGAGTGCCTTCGTTGAGCTGGCTGACGCTGTTGAGCATCAGGTGCTCAGGGTTCTTCAGCACCTTGCTGATCATGTCGCGCAGACCGGCGCCACCCGTGGTGGCGGAGAACAGCAGGGTCTGTTGACGGTTCGGGCACTCGCCGCACAGGCGCTCGACGTCTTCCGAGAAGCCCATGTCCAGCATGCGGTCGGCTTCGTCGAGGATCACCACCTGCACGTGTTTCAGATCCAGGTTGCCGGCGTTCAGTTGCTCCAGCAGACGGCCCGGGGTGCCGATCAGGATGTCAGGCACCTTGCGCAGCATCGCGGCCTGTTCCTTGAAGTCCTCGCCACCGGTGATCATCCCGGCCTTGACGAAGGTGAACTGGGAGAAACGTTCCACTTCCTTCAGGGTCTGCTGGGCCAGCTCGCGGGTCGGCAGCAGGATCAGTGCGCGGATCTCGACGCGTTTCTGGTTCAGGTCGACCAGACGGTTGAGCAGCGGTAGGACGAATGCGGCGGTCTTGCCACTACCGGTTTTCGCCGTGACCCGCAGGTCGCGCCCTTGCAGCGCCAAGGGAATGGCGGCCGCCTGCACAGGGGTAGGCTCGACAAAGTTCAGTGCGGCCACGGCTTTGAGCAGGCGTTCGTGCAGGGCGAATTGGGAAAACACGGATGTAACCTCGGGCATGAGCGGAAATTCAGCCACATAGGGTAACGTTTTCCGGCGCCCGAGCCGAATTTCTTTTTGCCGCAGGCCCGGTACATTCGTTCTAATTGGCACTTCTTTTAAAAGGTTACGGAGAATTTCCGCAGCGCATGGCTATTCAACAGTTCTGGCAAAACGCCCTCGACCTCTGGGGCACCCTCGACCAACAACCGCTGCTGCACGCCGCGCTCGGCCTGGCGGTGCTGCTGGTCATCGCCCTGGTGCTGGGGCGGGTGGCGCGGTTTCTCATCCTCCACGCGATCAAGCTGCTGAGCCGCCAATCGGCGCTGCTCTGGCTTGGCGACCTGCTGCAAAACAAGGTGTTCCACCGCCTGGCGCAGATGACGCCGTCACTGGTGGTGCAATTCGGCCTGAAGCTGGTGCCGGAACTCAGCGCCACCAGCCAGCATTTCCTCGGCAACGTGGCGCTGGCCTTCACCATCTTGTTCCTGGTGCTCGCCCTGAGCGCCCTGCTCGATGCCCTGCTGGACATCTACGCCCGCACCGAACACGCCCGCACCCGCTCGATCAAAGGCTACGTGCAACTGGCGAAGATGGTGCTCTACGTGTTCGGCACGATCATCATCGTCGCCACCTTGATCGACCGCTCGCCGCTGTTGCTGCTGTCGGGCCTGGGTGCGATGTCGGCGGTGATCCTGTTGGTCTACAAGGACACCCTGCTGTCGTTCGTCGCCAGCGTGCAGTTGACCAGCAACGACATGCTGCGGGTCGGCGACTGGATCGAAATGCCCCAGGTCGGCGCCGACGGCGACGTGGTGGACATCACCCTGCACACCGTGAAGGTGCAGAACTTCGACAAGACCATCGTCTCCATCCCCACCTGGCGCCTGATGAGCGAGTCGTTCAAGAACTGGCGCGGCATGCAGCAATCGGGCGGGCGGCGGATCAAGCGCAGCCTGTTCATCGATGCCGGCGGCGTGCGCTTCGTCACCGCCGAGGAAGAGCGGCGCATGGGCGAAGTGCGCCTGCTGACCGACTACATGGCACGCAAGCGCAGCGAGCTGCATAGCTGGAACGAGGCCCAGGGCCAGGTGGCGGAACTGTCGGCCAACCGCCGCCGGCTGACCAATATCGGCACCTTCCGCGCCTTCGCCCTGGCGTACTTGAAAAGCCACCCGGACATTCAGCCGAACATGACCTGCATGGTCCGCCAGATGCAGACCACCGCGCAGGGTGTTCCGCTGGAAATCTACTGCTTCACCCGCACCACGGTGTGGGCCGAGTACGAGCGAATCCAGGGCGATATCTTCGATTACCTGTTGGCGGTGCTGCCGGAGTTCGGCCTGAGCCTGTACCAGCAGCCCAGCGGCAACGACCTGCGCGCCGGCCTGCTACCGGCCAGTCTTCCCGGCCAGCAGCGGGCGTTGGGTGCCGAGCCGGCTGAGCCACAGTGACGCGAGAATCACCGCCCCGCCGATGAACAACCGTCCCAGCGGCTCGTGCTGATTCCAGATCAGCAGGTTGAGCAGCAACCCCACCGGGACATGCAGGTTGTTCATCACCGCAAGGGTGCCGCCGGAAACCAGGCAAGCGCCCTTGTTCCACCAGTACAGCCCGAGCGCCGTCGGGCACAGCCCGAGAAACAGCAGCACCAGCCACTGCACGTCGGTTGTGGGCAAATGCTGCGTGTTGCCGAACAGCAGGAACGCCGGCAGCACCACCAGCAAGGCACCCAGGTAGAAATAGCCGAAGCGCCGGTAATGCGGCAGGTCGCTGGGGTGGCGCGCGATCAGGTGCTTGTACAGGACCTGGCCGGCGGCGTAGGTGAAGTTGGCCAGTTGCAGCAGCAGGAAACCGATGAAGAAGTCCGGGTTGATGCTGTCGAAGCGGATCACCGCCGCGCCGGCCACCGCCACCAATGCCGCGATCAACGCCCACGGGTTGAAGCGACGGTTCAGCGCGTCTTCGATCAGGGTCACGTGCAGCGGCGTGAGGATAGTGAACAGCAGCACTTCCGGCACTGTCAGCACGCGGAAGCTCAGGTACAGGCAGACATAGGTGATACCGAACTGCAGCGCACCGATCAGCAGCATGGCGCGCATGAAACGCGGCTCCACCTGGCGCCAGCGGGTCAGCGGCAGGAATACCAGCAAAGCCAGCAGGACCCGGGCCAGCACGGCGAAGTAACTGTCGACATGGCCAGCGAGATATTCGCCGATCAGGCTGAAGGAAAACGCCTGGATCAGCGCGACGATCAATAGGTAGTGCATGGCGGCCTCTCGGGGATCAAGGCGGCGACCTTAGCGGGTTGGGGTATCCGGGTGCAATTGTCGGGATTGGTTTGGGCGGTGTGGTCAAGGACCTCATCGCTGCGGTTCGGCCCGAAACGCCCATAAAAAAGCCCGGTCGAGCGCGAAGCATCGACCGGGCAGCACACCCAAAGGAGCAAAAAGGGGTGTCAGGCAGGGAAAAACAGTTGAATCACGCCACCGCAGCCAGTTGCGCCTTGGCCTGGTTCAGGCCCTTTTCGTGGAAGTCGCCGCCCATGTTCAGGCCTTCGGCGTGAACAAAGGTCACATCGTGGATACCGATGAAGGCCAGCACCTGGCGCAGGTAAGGTTCCTGATGGTCGCTGGAAGCACCGGCGTGGATGCCGCCGCGGGCGGTCAGGACATAGGCGCGCTTGCCGGTCAGCAGGCCTTGCGGGCCGGTTTCGGTGTACTTGAAGGTGATCCCGGCGCGCAGCACATGGTCCAGCCAGGCTTTCAGGGTGCTGGGGATGGCAAAGTTGTACATCGGCGCCGCCAGCACCAGCACGTCGGCGGCCAGTACTTCGTCGGTCAATTCGTTGGAGCGGGCCAGGGCCTGCAGTTCGTCAGCGCTACGCTGGGCTTCGGGCTTCATCCAGCCACCGAGCAGGTTGGCATCCAGGTGCGGCACAGGATTCACCGCCAGGTCGCGCAGGGTGATCGTGTCAGACGGGTTGGCGGCTTGCCACTGGCTGACGAAATCGCGGGTCAGTTGGCGGGACACCGAATCCTGCTGGCGGGCGCTGCTTTCGATGATCAGTACGCGGGACATGAAGGTTGCCTCCATCGGCAAGGTCGCTAAGTCGATGGAGGCAAGATTAATGATTGACCTATCGATAAAAAAGCGTAAAAACTCGGTTAAATCTATCAGTTAATTTGTTTATTGCGCTTTGCAGTCCACCGCGATACGCAGCTTGAGAATCTCGCGGTTGAATTTGACGTTGCTGTCGACGCTCTGTTTCGCCGGCACCTGCACCCGCCGTACACGCGGCGCTTCGGGGCCGTTGCGGAAGGTCAGCTTGCACTGCGCGGCGACGTCGCCGTAGTTGTTCAGGGTGATCGACCCCATGTCGTAAGCGGTGTCATAGGTGGTGGTATCGATCTTGATGCCGCTTTCCAGGTGCTTTTCCACATCAATGGGATAGGCCCCCAGCGCCGTGAGCGGAAGCAAGGCCAGCAAGGCAAGACAACTTTTCTTCATACGGCGCTCTCCACGCAAAGAGCGCAGCTTAGGACAACAGGAGCCGAAGATGAAAGCGCCGCGCGTTACCCTGGATCAGTGGCGGACCCTGCAAGCCGTGGTCGATCACGGCGGCTTCGCCCAGGCCGCCGAAGCCCTGCACCGCTCGCAATCCTCGGTCAGCTACACCGTGGCGCGGATGCAGGACCAACTGGGGGTGCCGCTGCTGCGGATCGACGGGCGCAAGGCGGTGCTCACCGATGCCGGCGGCGTGTTGCTGCGCCGCTCGCGGCAACTGGTCAAGCAGGCCAGCCAACTGGAAGACCTCGCCCACCATATGGAGCAGGGCTGGGAAGCCGAGGTCCGCCTGGTGGTGGACGCCGCCTACCCCAACGCTCGCCTGGTCCGCGCCCTGAGCGCGTTCATGCCGCAAAGCCGCGGCTGCCGGGTGCGCCTGCGCGAAGAAGTGCTGTCCGGCGTCGAGGAGGTGCTGCACGAAGGCATCGCCGACCTGGCCATCAGCAGTTTCAGCATCGCCGGCTATCTCGGCGCCGAGTTGAGCGCGGTGGAGTTCGTCGCCGTCGCTCACCCCGAGCATCCCCTGCACCGCCTGGGCCGGGTGCTCAACTTCCAGGACCTGGAAAGCCAGTTGCAGGTGGTGATCCGCGATTCCGGCCGC
The DNA here is from genome assembly GCF_025466035.1 of Pseudomonas sp. 20P_3.2_Bac5. NCBI lineage: Bacteria > Pseudomonadati > Pseudomonadota > Gammaproteobacteria > Pseudomonadales > Pseudomonadaceae > Pseudomonas > Pseudomonas sp. 20P_3.2_Bac5. The sequence continues at coordinate 25,598 of NZ_JANLOA010000068.1, forward strand.
TCGCAGCCCCGCGATGTCGGCTGGCTCGGCGCCGAACAGCGCTGGACCGTCGGCAGCCTGGCCACCGCCGCCACCTTCGTCAGCAGCGGCCTGGGCTTCGCCTGGCTGCCGCGCCACCTGATCGAACGCGAGCTGCGCGAAGGCGTGCTCAAGCCATTGCCGCTGGATCAGGGTGGCAGCCGCCATCCACTGTTCTACCTTTACTCCAACAAAGACAAGCCCCTGGGCCCGGCCACGCAGATCCTCATCGAATTGCTGCGCAACTTCGATACCGCGCCGCTGGACGTGCCCTTCGCCGCTCCCGCCCAAGCCTGACAGGTAACGCCCATGGCCTACTTCGAACATGAAGGTTGCACACTGCACTACGAAGAATATGGCCGGGGCGACCCCCTGGTTTTGCTGCACGGCCTCGGCTCCAGTTGCCAGGACTGGGAATTCCAGGTCCCGGTGCTGGCCGCCGATTACCGCGTGATCCTCCTCGACCTGCGCGGCCACGGCCGTTCCGACAAACCCCGCGAGTCCTACAGCATCGCCGGTTTCAGCGCCGACCTGATGGCCCTGCTGGAACACCTGCACACCGGCCCGGTGCATCTGGTGGGACTGTCCATGGGCGGCATGGTCGGTTTCCAGTTCGCCGTGGACCACCCCGGCTGGCTGCGCAGCCTGACCATCGTCAACAGCGCGCCGGCAGTGAAAGTGCGCAGCCGAGACGATTACTGGCAGTGGGCCAAGCGCTGGACTCTGGCCCGTGTGCTCAGCCTCAGGACCATCGGCAAGGGCCTCGCCGCGCGGCTGTTCCCCAAACCGGAGCAGGCCGAGCTGCGGCGCAAGATGACCGAGCGCTGGGCGAAAAACGACAAACGCGCCTACCTCGCCAGTTTCGACGCCATCGTCGGCTGGGGCGTGGAGGAACGCCTGGGGCGGATCGACTGTCCCACCCTGGTCATCAGCGCGGACCACGACTACACCCCGGTGGCGCTCAAGGAGCGTTACGTCGGCCTGATTCCCGGGGCACGACTGGCGGTCATTGCCGATTCACGGCACGCTACGCCGCTGGACCAGCCACACCACTTCAACCAGACCCTGCTGCAGTTTCTCGCTGCGGCGCCAACCACCTCTCAAGGATCATTGAGTTCATGCTGAAGAAAATCCTCATGACCGCCTGCTCGGTCGCCTTTGCCAGCAGCCTGATGGCAGCGGAAAAAAATCCTCATGTGCTGATGGACACCAGCTTCGGCCAGGTCGAAATCGAGCTGAATGCGGAAAAGGCGCCGATCAGCACCAAGAACTTCCTGCAGTACGTCGACAGCGGCTTCTACAACAACACCATCTTCCACCGCGTGATTCCGGGCTTCATGGTCCAGGGCGGCGGCTTCACCGAGCAGATGGTGCAGAAAGACACCAAGGACCCGATCCGCAACGAAGCCAGCAACGGCCTGCACAACACCCGCGGCACGCTATCCATGGCCCGCACCTCCAACCCCAACTCGGCGACCAGCCAGTTCTTCATCAACGTTGTCGACAACGCCATGCTCGATCCCGGCCGCGACGCCGGCTACGCGGTGTTCGGCAAAGTGGTGAAAGGCATGGACGTGGTCGACCTGATCGTCAATTCGCCGACCACCGTCAAAAAAGGCATGCGTGACGTGCCCGCCGATCCGGTGTTCATCAAATCGGCCAAGCGCATCGATTGATCGCCGTGTCACAGGGATGTGACCCGCGGGCGGTGCGCGAGCCCTCAAACAGGAGTGACCTTCTACATGCTGTTCCGTCGTTTCGAGCAGTTGATCGACATCTTCCGCGAGGCGCCCACCGCGGCGCCGCCCACCACGGTCCTGCCCTTCTATCTGTATTACCTGCGTCAGGTCTGGCCGACGTTCGCGGTACTGATGGTGCTGGGGCTGATCGTGGCGCTGATCGAGGTGGCGCTGTTCAGCTACCTGAGCCGGATCATCGACCTCGCCCAGGGCACGCCCAACGTCAATCTGTTCAGTGAACATGCGGGCGAACTGACCTGGATGCTAGTGGTGGCGCTGATCCTCAGGCCGGTATTCGTCGGTCTGCATGACCTGCTGGTGCACCAGGCCATCAGCCCGGGCATGACCAGCATGATCCGCTGGCAAAACCACACCCATGTGCTCAAGCAGAGCCTGAATTTCTTTCAGAGCGACTTCGCCGGGCGCATCGCCCAGCGCATCATGCAGACCGGCAACTCGCTGCGCGATTCGCTGGTGCAGGCCATGGACGCGCTCTGGCATGTATCGATCTACGCCATCAGCTCACTGGTGCTGTTCGCCGAGGCGGACTGGCGGCTGATGATTCCACTGCTGACCTGGATCGCCTGCTACATCGCCGCGCTGTACTACTTCGTGCCGCGGGTGAAAGAGCGCTCAGTGGTGTCCTCCGACGCCCGCTCCAAGCTGATGGGGCGCATCGTCGACGGCTACACCAACATCGCCACCCTCAAATTGTTCGCCCACACCGACTTCGAACAGCAGTACGCCCGCGAAGCGATTCGCGAACAGACCGAAAAGACCCAACTGGCCAGCCGCGTCATCACCAGCATGGACGTGGTCATCACCAGCCTCAACGGCCTGCTGATCGTCAGCACCACGGGCCTGGCCCTGTGGCTCTGGACCCAATCGCTGATCACTGCCGGCGCCATCGCCCTGGCCACCGGTCTGGTGATCCGCATCGTCAACATGAGCGGCTGGATCATGTGGGTGGTCAACGGCATCTTCGAAAACATCGGCATGGTCCAGGACGGTCTGCAGAGCATCTCCCAGCCGGTGAGCATCACCGACCGGCCCGACGCGCCGGCGCTGAAAGTCGAGCGCGGCGCGGTGCGTTTCGAGCACGTCGATTTCCATTACGGCAAGGGCAGCCGGATCATCAGCGACCTCGACCTGGACATCCGCCCCGGCGAGAAGATCGGCCTGATCGGGCCGTCCGGCGCCGGCAAGTCGACCCTGGTCAACCTGCTGCTGCGCCTCTACGACCTCGAAGGCGGGCGCATCCTCATCGATGACCAGGACATCGCCCAGGTCACCCAGTCCAGCCTGCGCGGACAGATCGGCATGATCACCCAGGACACCTCGCTGCTGCACCGCTCGATCCGCGACAACCTGCTGTACGGCAAGCCCGACGCCACCGATGAAGAACTATGGGCCGCAGTACGCGGGGCGCGGGCCGAGGAGTTCATTCCGAGCCTGACCGATGCCCAGGGCCGCACCGGCTTCGATGCCCATGTCGGCGAGCGCGGCGTGAAGCTCTCCGGCGGTCAGCGCCAGCGCATCGCCATTGCCCGCGTGCTGCTGAAGAACGCGCCAATCCTGATCATGGACGAGGCGACCTCGGCGCTGGACTCGGAAGTCGAGGCGGCGATCCAGGAAAGCCTGGAAACCCTGATGGAGGGCAAGACCGTGATCGCCATCGCCCACCGCCTCTCGACCATCGCGCGGATGGATCGTCTGGTGGTCCTGGAAAAAGGCCGCATCGCCGAGATGGGCAGCCATGCCGAGTTGCTGGCGCATCAAGGGCTGTATGCGCGGCTGTGGCATCACCAGACCGGCGGTTTCGTCGGCGTCGATTGACGACCGCCGCGTTCAGCCCTGTCGGTACGGCAAGGCTGAACGGGCTTCCTCGGCGTAAGCCAGCACCCCGACACGTTCCTGACGCAGGAAATCATCCACCGCCGTGCGCAGGCCGGGATGCAGCAGGTAATGCCAGGACCGGGTGATCACCGGCTCGAACCCGCGAATCAGTTTGTGCTCGCCCTGGGCGCCAGCGTCGAAGCGTTGCAGCCCTTCGGCGATGGCGTAGTCCATGCCCTGGTAGAAACAGGTTTCGAAATGCAGCCGGTCGAACTCGGCCAGGCAACCCCAGTAGCGGCCATAGAAGCTGTCGCCCGCGACCAGGCTGAACGCCATCGCCACCTCGCGCCCGCCCTGCATCGCCATCACCACCCGAATGGCGTCGGGCATGCGCTCGGCCAGCAGGCTGAAGAAGGCACGGGTCAAATACGGCGCGCGCCGGCGCACTGCGTAGGTATTGGCGTAGCAGGCGAAGACGAAGTCCCACTGCGCCTCGCTCAACTCGGCACCGCAGTACCAGCGGAACTCGATGCCCTGCCCCGCCACCTGTTCGCGCTCCTTGCGCATCTGCTTGCGCTTGCGCGAACTGAGGGCGTCGAGGAAATCCTGGAAATCCCGGTAACCCTGGTTGCGCCAGTGGAACTGACAACCGAGACGTTCCAGCCAGCCTTCGCGGTGGCGCAAGGCGTCGTCGCTGGCATCATCGGTGAAATTCACATGCAGGCTGGACAGCCCCTGTTCCAGCAACGATTCCTCTACCTCATCGAGCAAACCGGACAGCGCCTCTGGCGGCCCAAGCAGGCGCGACCCGCCCACCGGCGAGAACGGCACGGCGCAGAGCAGCTTCGGGTAATAACCGATACCGGCCCGCTCGCAGGCATCGGCCCAGCCGTGATCGAACACGTACTCACCGAAGGAATGGGTTTTGACGTAGGCCGGCATGGCCGCCAGAAGCGCGCCGTCGGCGGCGGTGAGGATGCGATGGGACGGCGTCCAGCCGGTGCGCGGGCTGACACTGCCGCTGTCTTCCAGGCTGGTGAGAAAAGCGTGGCGCAGGAACGGCTGGTCACCGGGAACCAGGGCATCCCAGGTGGCGGCGTCGAGATCGGCGAGGTGATTCAGGGTCAGGATCGGCATGGAGTGGAGTGTGCCGGGTTGGCGGGCAGAAAAGAAGATTCTCTGTTGAGTATCAGAGGCCTAATCGTCGAGCAAAAAAAAGCCCCACCGAAGTGGGGCTGAAATTTAACGGATGAAGGAGCGTTGCTGCTTAGAACACGTACTGCGCGCGAACTACGAAGCCGTCGCCATCGTCGTCGCCATTGGCGTTCTGGGCGTTGTCGACCTTGGCCTTGACGTAGGTGCCGCTCAGCTTGATGGACTCGTTGGCGTACCAGTTCAGACCCAGGTTGTGCACCTTGGCTTCGATGTCGCTGACGTTGGCGAAGGCGCCGTTGTCGTCATCGACGCTCAGGTGGTCATAGCGGTAGAACAGTTCCCAGGCACCGATCTGCTTGTTCGAAGGCTTGATGCTGTCGAACTTGCCGAGTTTGTAGGCACGGGCTTCGCCGGTCAGGGTGTAGGCAACCTGAGCGTAGTAACCGTCAGCCTTGATGTCCTGGTAAGCGGCAGCGTCAGCTTCGACCTTACGCTTGATGTATTCGCCCTGTACCGAGAAAGGACCGGTAGCGAAGGCAGCTTCCAGACCCAGTGCGCGGTCGGTGTCGTAGGCACCGGCAGGGGTGTTGTTGGCGCCGCCGAGGGTCAGGCGGTTGCCGTTGGTGCCGGCATCCTGGCCACCGTCGGTGCTCACGCCACGCATGCCCAGACGGCTGCGGATACGGCCGTCGAACGAGGTGTCGGACAGGTCGCGCTGGGCCAGGTTGACGCCGAAGTGCAGAACGTTGCCGCTATCGTGCATCGGAGCGAAGACAGCGCGCAGGTTGAACTGCTTGGTGCTGTCGCCGTCTTTGTCGGCGTTGGTGGCGTCTTTGGCGAATACGCCGAAGGAGCCGTACAGCGAGTCGCCGGCGTTGCCCGACGCCTGGATGCCCAGGCCGCCGTTGTGGCCGTTGGTCCAGTCAACCAGATCGTACGCGGCGTTACGCTCAGGAGCGGTCACCCACTTGGAGCTGGTAGCTTTTTCCAGGCCGAACTCAGGGTCGAAACGACCGATCTTGATCGAGACCGGCTTGAAGCCGTTGTAGGCCAGCGAGGCTTCGTCGAAGTAACCATCTTCGGAACGGTTGTCGCCACCGGAGTTGTGCGAGAAGTCGTAGTTGATCTGGTAAGCCCAGTCGGTGTAGAGCACACCGCCCAGTTCCAGGTAGGCGCGGCGGAAGTAGCCGGCGTCAGCGGTGTTACCGTTGTTGGTGTAGAAACCGTCGAAGCGGCTGTAGTCCGCCTGGATGCGACCGCCCAGCTTGAAGCTGAATTCCTTGTCAGTGGTAGCGACTTCGAGGCCGCCTTTGGTCTTGACTACGATATCGGCGCCGTCGGTGGTCACGGTACCCGCGAAAGCCTGGGCGGTAACGGCCATTGCCAATGCGCTGGCTGCGAAACCTGCGAAGTGCTTACGGATCATCGATGAAGCTCCCCTAACGTTTATGGTCTTGATTACGTTGAAAAAACACGCGGCTTAGGCCACTTGTGCTGGGGAGGAATCTTGGCGGGGGGTTATTTCAGATCAGTGGCTTTTATATAAATGTTTTGTGACAGGGGAACTTTTTTACTTCGAATAGGCATATGCAAAACGCCCGGTTTCCGGGGCTTTGCGAGCCATTAAAGGCACTTTGCCTTCATCGCATGAAGATTACACCAGGATAAAAAACGCCCGATCCGGTAACCCGGATCGGGCGTTTTTGGTCTTTCGGCCTCGCGGCGGATCAGCGCTTGCGCAGAATCACGCTGCCGATCGAGTAACCCGCACCGAACGAGCTGAGCACGCCCAGCGCACCCTTGGGCAGGTCGTCCTGGTGGGTGTGCAGGGAAATCACCGAGCCGGCCGAGCTGGTGTTGGCGTAGCGGTCGAGGATCACCGGTGCCTCTTCTTCCAGCGCATCACGGCCCAGGAGTTTCTTCACGATCAGGTGGTTCATGCTCAGGTTGGCTTGGTGCAGCCAGAAGCGCTTGACGTCACTGACGTTGAGGTTGTTTTCCGCAAGGTGCTGGCCGATCAGCTCGGCGACCATCGGGCAAACCTCGCGGAACACCTTGCGGCCTTCCTGGACGAACAGCTTGTCCGGCGCACCGACGCCCTCTTCCGCAGCGCGGTTGAGGAAGCCGAAGTTGTTGCGGATGTTGTTGGAGAACTGGGTCAGCAGCTTGGTGCTGACGATGTCGAACTGGTGCTCGGAGGTCGCCAGGTCGGCGCGCTCCACCAGCACAGCAGTGGCGGCGTCGCCGAAGATGAAGTGGCTGTCGCGGTCACGGAAGTTCAGGTGGCCGGTGCAGATTTCCGGGCTGATCACCAGCACCGAGCGGGCCTGGCCCAATTGCACGCTGTTGCTCGCGGCCTGGATGCCGAAGGTGGCCGAGGAACAGGCGACGTTCATGTCGAAGCCAAAGCCCTTGATGCCCAGCGCTTGCTGAATTTCGATGGCGACGGCCGGATAAGGGCGCTGCAGGTTGGAACAGGCAACGATCACCGCATCGACATCGGCGGCAGTCCGGCCGGCACGGGCCAGGGCCTGTTCGGCGGCGGCCACGCCCATCTGGCAGAGGATCGACTGTTCGTCGTTACTGCGCTCGGGCAAGCGCGGCCTCATGCGTTGCGGGTCGAGGATGCCGTCCTTGTCCATGACGTAACGGCTCTTGATCCCCGAAGCCTTCTCGATGAAGGCGGCGCTGGACTCGGCCAGGGCCTCGACTTCACCGCGGGCGATGGCTTCGGCGTTGTCGGCGTTGAACTGCGTGACGTAGGCGTTGAAAGAGTCCACCAGCTCTTCGTTGGAAATGCTGTTGGCCGGGGTGTACAGGCCAGTGCCGCTGATGACGACGTTATGCACGGTCGATCCTCTGTTCGGGGCCATTGCCAGCCGGGCAACGGCCTGTTCGGTTCGGCGAGCTGGCACCAAGGTGCCAACTCGTACAGGCAATGACCCCGACGCCAGGGGCATTACGCAGTGTTGGGTTGTCGGCCACCCCGTCGGAACAGCGCCGGGGCAGCGGGAAATGCCGCCAAGTGTGCCACAACTGCGCCGGGTTGGCCTCTGTCAGACGACAACCCGGAACAGTGTGGGAAGCGTAATCAGGCGTCCACCTGACTCCACTGTTTGGCCAGGCGCTTGTCGGAAATCGGCACCTTGGTTCCCAGTTGCTGGGCGAACAGCGAGACGCGGTATTCCTCCAGCCACCAGCGGTACAACTGCAACTGCTCGTCGCGCTTGCCTTCCTGGGCATGCTTGTCGGCGCGGGCCTTGTACTGCGCCCAGCAGTTGCTCAGTTCGCCGCTCCACACCCGGTCCCGCTGCACTTGCGAGCCCAGTTTCTCCAGGCGCAGTTCCACCGCCTTCAGGTAGCGCGGCAGTTCCTTGAGCCACACCCCCGGGGTTTCCCGGACGAAGCCCGGATACACCAGATTGGCCAGTTGCTGCTTGATGTCGTTGAGCGCCACGGCCTGGGCCAGGTCGATCTTGCCTTTGAAGCGTTTCTGCAGGCCGTGCCAGAGCTTGAGGATGTCCAGCACCAGCCGCGCCAGCCGCTCGGCGTGCTCGCTCCAGTCACCGCGCTTGCGCTCGGCCAGCGAGGCCAGCGCGGCGCCGTCGCGGGGCAAGGTGCTTTCGCCTTCCAGCACGCAACTGTCGAGGCTGGCCAGCAGGATGTCCTCGACCAGCGACTCGACCCGGCCCAGCTCGCGGTAGAGCAGGCCCAGTTCGGTCAGGCCCGGCAGCTTGCCGCGGAGGAACTTGGCCGGCTCGGCCAGTTGCTGCAACAGCAGGCGCTGCAAGGCGCGGCGGTGCTGGAACGTGGCTTCGGCCTGGGTCGAGAAACGCCCTTCCTTGACCGTGCCGCCCTCCTCCACCAGCGCCGGATAGACCGTCATCGACAGCCCGGCGATCTTCTGTTGCGCGGTCTGTTCGACCTTGCTGAAGACCTTGGCTTCCACCGGTTTCTGAGTCTTTTCCGACTGCGGCACGGCCAGCGCAGCCTGGCTGGCGGCGGCGAAACGCGCGGTCAGCTCGGCCAGGTCGCGGCCTTCGCCAAGGAACTTGCCCTCGCCATCGACCACTTCCAGGTTCATCTTCAGGTGGTTTTCCACCTGCTCCGCCGCCTCGGCCCAGGCCTCGTCGCTGACCCGCGCGCCGGTCATGCGCAGCAGCTCGCGGCCCAGCGCCTGGGGCAGCGAGCCCTCGGCGAAGGTCATGCGCGACAGCGCCGCCTTGACGAAGTCCGGCACTGGCACGAAGTTCTTGCGCAGCGCCTTCGGCAGGTTGCGCACCAGGGCGATGCACTTGGCCTCAAGCAGCCCCGGCACCAGCCATTCCAGGCGCTCGCCCGGCAGGCTCGGCAGCAGAGGCGCCGGCACCCGCACGGTGACGCCATCGCGCGGATGATTGGGTTCGAAGTGATAACTCAGCGCCAGGCTCAGGTCGCCCAGGCGCAGGGTGTCGGGGTACTGCGCGGCGGTGACTTCGCTGGCCTCGCGGGCCAGCACGTCTTCGGCGCGCATGATCAGCAACTGCGGGTCTTTCTGGCTGTTGACCTTGTACCAACTGTCGAAGGTGGCGGTCTGGTGGATCTCCGCCGGCAGCCGCGCTTCGTAGAAGGCGTAGAGGGTTTCTTCGTCGGCAAGGATGTCGCGACGGCGGGCCTTGGCTTCCAGCTCGTCCAGCTCTTCCAGCAGGCGTTTGTTGGCCGCCAGGCACTTGGCCCGGGAGTTGATCTCGCCGCCCACCAGGCCTTCGCGGATAAACAGTTCGCGGGACATCTGCGGATCGATCGGTCCGAAGTGCACCGCACGCCGGCCCACCACGATCAGCCCGTAAAGAGTGACCTGCTCAAACGCCACCACCTGCCCGCGCTTTTTCTCCCAGTGCGGCTCGAAGTGGTTTTTCTTCAGCAGGTGCCCGGCCAGCGGCTCGATCCAGTCGGAGTCGATCTTCGCCACCATGCGCGCGTACAGCTTGGTGGTTTCCACCAGTTCGGCGGTCATCAGCCACTGCGGACGCTTCTTGCCGATGCCCGAAGACGGATGAATCCAGAAGCGCCGCTGGCGCGCACCGAGGTAATCGCCTTCCTCGGCCTTGTGGCCGATCTGGCTAAGCAGGCCGGAGAGGATCGCCTTGTGCAGCCGCGGGAAATCCGCCGGCTCCTTGTTGATGCTCAGTTGCAGGTCGCGGCAGATCAGCGCGAGCTGGCGATGGGCATCGCGCCATTCACGCAGGCGCAGGTAATTGAGGAAGTTCTTGCGGCACCAGTTGCGCAGCGGGCTGGCGGTCAGCGCCTGGCGCTGCTCCTCGAAGCCACGCCAGAGATTGACCAACCCGGCGAAGTCGGAATCCGCGTCTTTCCACTGCGCGTGGGCCTGGTCGGCGGCCTGTTGGCGTTCCGGCGGCCGCTCGCGCGGATCCTGCACCGACAGCGCACTGGCAACGATCAAGACTTCCTGCAGGCTGCCCTGCTTGGCGCCTTCCAGCAGCATGCGGCCCAGCCGCGGGTCGACCGGCAGCCGCGCCAATTGGCGGCCCAGCGGCGTGAGCTGGTTCTCGCGGTTGACCGCCGAGAGCTCCTGCAACAGGTTGAAGCCGTCGCTGATGGCCTTGCCATCCGGCGGCTCGATGAACGGGAACGCGTCGATCTCGCCGAGGCGCAGGTGCAGCATCTGCAGGATCACCGCGGCGAGGTTGGTGCGCAGGATTTCCGGATCGGTGAAAGCCGGCCGCGCGTTGAAATCCTCTTCGCTGTACAGGCGCACACAAATGCCCGGCTCGACCCGGCCGCAACGGCCCTTGCGCTGGTTGGCGCTGGCCTGGGAAACGGCCTCGATCGGCAGGCGCTGGACCTTGGCGCGGTAGCTGTAGCGGCTGATCCGCGCGGTGCCGCTGTCGATCACATAACGGATACCCGGCACCGTCAGCGAGGTTTCCGCGACGTTGGTCGCCAGCACCACGCGACGCCCCGGATGGGACTGGAAGATGCGCTGCTGCTCGGCCGGCGACAGCCGCGCATACAACGGCAAAATCTCGGTGTGGCGCAACTGCGCCTTGCGCAGCATCTCGGCGGCGTCGCGAATCTCGCGCTCGCCGGGCAGGAACACCAGCACGTCGCCCGGGCCTTTGCCGACACTGCGCTCATGGGCGGCGATTTCATCGAGAGTGGCGAGGATCGCCTGGTCCACCGTCAGGTCGTCCTCGACGCGGTTGCCCTCCTCGTCCTGCTCGCTGGTCAGCGGGCGGTACCAGGTGTCCACCGGGTAGGTGCGGCCGGACACTTCGATGATCGGCGCGTCGTTGAAGTGCTTGGAGAAGCGCTCCAGGTCGATGGTCGCCGAGGTGATGATGACTTTCAGGTCGGGACGGCGCGGCAGCAGGGTTTTCAGGTAGCCCAGCAGGAAGTCGATGTTCAGACTGCGTTCGTGGGCTTCGTCGACGATGATCGTGTCGTAGCGTTCGAGGAAGCGGTCGTGCTGGGTTTCGGCCAGGAGGATGCCGTCGGTCATCAGCTTGACCAGAGTATTGGCGTCGCTCTGGTCTTCGAAACGCACCTGGTAACCGACCAGCGCGCCCAGCGGCGTGCCCATTTCCTCGGCGACCCGGGCGGCGACGCTGCGCGCCGCGATACGGCGCGGCTGGGTATGGGCGATCTGGCCGAACTGGCCACGGCCCAGCTCCAGGCAGATCTTCGGCAACTGGGTGGTTTTGCCCGAGCCGGTCTCGCCGGCAATGATCACCACCTGGTTTTCCGCCACCAGCTTCTTGATTTCGTCGCGCTTGGCGGCAATCGGCAGGCTGTCGTCGTAGCGGATCCGCGGGATGCTGGCCTGGCGTGCGGCGGCCTGATCGCAGGAGGCCTGGACCTTCGCAGCCCACTGGGCAAGCTTTGCCTCGTCCGGGCGCTTGCGCAGCTCGTGCAATTGCCGGCGCAGGCGATGGCGCTCGGCAATCATGGCGTGGTCGATATTTTTCAACAGTTGCCCGATGGCGGCGTTCTGGTCAGTCATGAGGTCTTTCGAGGGGCAGGTGGGCCCTGCCTGGACTTATCGGCTTTGGTTGGGCGGCGATTGTCGCAGATTTGCCCCGCCTCGGCACGGCTCACGGGGAACGGTCGATTGTTTAGTCCCGGCAGGACTGAAGGTATACAAACGCCAATTTAATGAACCTTCGACGGCGTGGGAGTATCGCTGCATGACTTCACCCGCCGCCGTACCCCGTCCCAACCAGGCCCCTTCGTTCCCGAAGGTGCGGGCCCGCCGTGGTGAAAACCCGCTGTTCAATGTGATCCTCGCCTTCTGGGCGCTGTGGCACTGCCGCCACGCCCGCCCGCCAGACACCACGCTCTCCTGACCGATTCCTCGGCCGCGCCCGTGCGCCGGCCTTTCCGTCGATGACCGCCCGCCGTTGCGCGGCCGGTCCTGTGCGCTGCCATGGCGCAAGCGAGAGCACCCATGCACTTTGCCCCTGTAGAACAGGCCCGGGCATTCCTGGCCGCCAACCCCGATATCGAGATGTTCGAACTGTTCATCCTCGACGCCAATGGCGTGCCTCGCGGCAAGCTGCTGCACCGCGAGGAACTGCTGGCGGTCTACGAAAGCGGGCGGCCGCTGCCCAGCACCATCCTCGGCCTGACCCTGCACGGCGAAGATGTGGAAAACTCCGGGCTGGTCTGGGATGTCGGCGATATCGACTGCCGCGCCTATCCGCTGGAAGGCAGCCTGGTGCGCCTGCCGTGGCGGCAGATTCCCACGGCGGCGGTGCAGGTCAGCATGCACCCGAGCGAGGGCCTGCCGGCGACCATCGCCGATCCTCGCCACGTGTTGGTGCGGGTGGCCGACGCGCTCAAGGCCGAGGGTTATCACCCGGTGATGGCCTGCGAACTGGAGTTCTACCTGCTCGACCAGAAGCGCGACCACCAAGGCCGACCGCAACCGGCGCTGGACGCCGACGGTGGGCGACCGCGAAGCACGCAGGTCTATGGCCTGCGTGAACTGGAACAGATCGAACCCTTCCTCGCTGACCTCTACGCCGCCTGCAAGGCCCAGGGCATTCCGGCCCGCACGGCGATTTCGGAATACGCCCCCGGCCAGGTGGAAATCACCCTGGAACACGGCGATGCCCTGCTGGCGATGGACCAGGCGGTGCGCTACAAGCGGCTGGTCAAGGGCGTGGCGCACAAGCACGGCATGCAGGCCTGTTTCATGGCCAAGCCGTTCGACCACCTGGCCGGCACCGGCATGCACCTGCATGTGAGCCTGGCCGATGCTGACGGCAACAACCTGTTTGCCAGCGAAGACCCGGCCGGCACCCCGCTGTTGCGCCAGGCCGTGGGCGGCATGCTCGATGCGCTGCTCGATTCGCTGCTGCTGTTCTGCCCCAACGCCAACTCCTACCGCCGCTTCCAGGCCAACAGCTATGCGCCGCTGGCGCCGACCTGGGGCATCGACAACCGCACCGTGAGCCTGCGTGTGCCCGGCGGCCCGGCGCCGACCCGGCATATCGAACACCGCATCTGCGGCGCCGACGCCAACCCTTATCTGGCCGCCGCCGCCCTGCTCGGCGCGGTCCATCACGGCCTGCGCTTGCAGCTCGACCCCGGCGCGCCGATGGAAGGCAACGGCTACGCCCAGGCTACCGAACTGCTGCCCACCGACTGGCTCAGCTCGCTCACCGCGCTGGAACGCTCGGCCTGGGCCCGCGACACCCTGGGCGCCGAGTTCCTCGGCGTGTACCTGGCGGTCAAGCGCGCGGAGTACCGCCAGTTCATGGCCGAAGTCGGCGAACAGGACTGGCGCTGGTACCTGACCCAGGCCTGAACCGACTTCTCTTTTTCCGCCAAGGATCCGAATCATGAATGCAGCTTTGAACTCGCGTACCGCGCAGCGCGCCGCGTCCTACTACACCGCCAGCCTCAACGACCCGACCCAGTACCCGACCCTGCAAGGCACGGTCGAGGTCGATGTGGTGATCATCGGCGGCGGCTTCACCGGCGTTGCCAGCGCGGTGGAACTGGCCGAGCGCGGCCTTAAAGTCGCCATCGTCGAAACCAACCGCATCGGCTGGGGCGCCAGCGGGCGCAACGGCGGCCAGGTCACCGGCAGCCTGTCCGGCGATGAAGCGATGCGTAAACAGATGCGCGGCAAACTGGGCGATGACGTCGATGATTTCATCTGGCACCTGCGCTTTCGCGGCCACCAGATCATCGAGCAGCGGGTGCAGCGCTATGGCATCGACTGCGACCTCAAGCACGGTCACCTGCACGCGGCGATGAAGCCGTCGCACATGGCCGAACTGCGCGCCTTCGCCGCAGAAGCCGAGCGGCGCGGCATGGGCGATCAGGTGCAGTTGCTGGACCGCGAAGGCATGCGCCAGCACCTGGATTCGCCGCTGTACCTCGGCGCGCTGAAAAACCTGCGCAACCTGCACCTGCACCCGCTCAACCTGTGTATGGGCGAAGCCCGCGCCGCCCACAGCCTGGGCGCGCTGATCTTCGAGAACTCGGAGGTGCTGGACATCGTCCATGGCGCGAACCCGGCAGTGGTCACCGCCCAGGGTCGGATCAACGCGAAACAGGTGCTGCTGGCCGGCGACGTCTACCACAAGCTCGAGCCGGGCCAACTCAAGGGCAAGATCTTCCCGGCCATGGGCGGCATCGTCACCACCGCGCCGCTGGGTGACCTGGCGCGGCAGATCAACCCGCACGACCTGGCGGTGTACGACTGCCGTTTCGTCCTCGACTACTACCGCATGACCGCCGATGGCCGCCTGCTGTTCGGCGGTGGCGCCAACTACTCCGGTCGCGACTCACGGGATATCGCCGGCGAACTGCGGCCGTGCATTGAGCGCACGTTCCCGGCGCTGAAAGGCGTGCCGATCGAGTTCCAGTGGAGTTGCGCCATGGGCATCGTGGTCAACCGCATTCCGCAACTGGGCAAGCTGTCGGACAACGTCTGGTACTGCCAGGGCTATTCCGGGCATGGCGTTGCCAGCAGCCACATCATGGGCGAGATCATGGCCGAGGCGATTACCGGGACACTGGAGAAATTCGACACCTTCGCCGGCTGCTCGCATGTGCGCGTGCCGCTGGGCGATGTGCTGGGGAATCCGCTGTTGGCGGCGGGGATGTGGTACTACCAGATGCTTGAGAAATTGCGCTGAAGCCTCTTCGCGAGCAAGCTCGCTCCTACAGTGTAGGAGCGAGCTTGCTCGCGAAGGATTTGAATCAAGCGATCTTCTTGAGACCCAACTTCTTCAACTCTTCATCCCGCAGCTCGCGCCGCAGGATCTTGCCGACGTTGGTGGTCGGCAACGTATCGCGGAACTCGACGAAGCGCGGCACCTTGTAGCCGGTGACGTTGGCACGCATGTGCTCCATCACCTGCTCGCGGGTCAGGGTCACGCCCGGCTTGACCACGATGAACACCTTGATGAGCTCGCCCGACTTCTCGTCCGGCACGCCGATAGCCGCGCATTGCAGCACACCCGGCAGGGTCGCCATGACATCTTCCAGCTCGTTGGGGTACACGTTGAAGCCGGACACCAGGATCATGTCTTTCTTGCGATCGACAATCCGCATGTAGCCGTCCGGCCGGATAACCGCGATGTCACCCGTCTTCAACCAGCCTTCGGCATCGAGGATTTCGGCGGTGGCATCCGGACGCTGCCAGTAGCCCTTCATCACTTGCGGGCCCTTGACGCACAACTCGCCCACTTCACCCAGCGGCAACTCGTTGCCGGCATCGTCAACCACCCGACACAGGGTCGAGGGCACCGGAATGCCAATGGTGCCGGCCTGGATGTTCTGCGCCGGGTTGACCGACGCTACCGGGCTGGTCTCGGTCATGCCGTAGCCTTCGCAGATCGCGCAACCGGTCACGTCTTTCCAGCGCTCGCCGACCGATAACTGCAAGGCCATGCCGCCGGAGAGGGTCACTTTCAGCGCCGAGAAGTCCAGAGCGCGGAAGCCTTCGTTGTTGCACAGGGCAACGAACAGGGTGTTCAGCCCGACGAAGCCGCTGAACTTCCACTTCGACAGTTCCTTGACCATCGCCGGCAGGTCACGCGGGTTGCTGATCAGGATGTTGTGACCACCGATCAGCATCATCGCCATGCAGTGAAAGGTGAAGGCGTAGATGTGATAGAGCGGCAGCGGGGTGATGAGGATTTCGCAGCCTTCATTGAGGTTCGAACCCATCAGCGCCTTGCACTGCAGCATGTTGGCCACCAGGTTGCGGTGGGTCAGCATGGCGCCCTTGGCAACGCCGGTGGTGCCGCCGGTGTATTGCAGGACGGCAACGTCGTCATGGGCCGGCGAGGCTTCCTTGACCGACTTGCCGCGCCCCTTGGCCAGGGCGTCGTTGAACTTCACGGCGGTAGGCAGGTGATAGGCCGGCACCATCTTCTTCACGTACTTGATCACGCTGTTGACCAGCAGCCGCTTGAGCGGTGGCAGCAGGTCGGCGACCTCGGTGACGATGATGTGCTTGACCTGGGTCTTGGGCACGACTTTCTCGGCCAGGTGCGCCATGTTCGCCAGGCACACCAGCGCCTTGACGCCCGCGTCGTTGAATTGATGTTCCATTTCCCGCGCCGTGTAGAGCGGGTTGGTGTTGACCACGATCAGGCCGGCGCGCATGGCGCCAAAGACCGCGACAGGGTATTGCAGAACGTTCGGCAGTTGAACGGCAATGCGGTCGCCGGGTTGCAGGTCGGTGTGCTGCTGCAGATAAGCAGCAAAGGCACCGGACAACTCGTACAATTCGCCGTAAGTCAGGGTCTTGCCCAAGTTGCTGAATGCCGGTTTATCGGCAAAGCGCTGGCAGGACTGCTTCAACACCGCTTGGATATTCGGATACTCATCAGGATTGATTTGCGAGGCAACCCCGGCTGGGTACTTATCCTTCCAAAAGTTTTCAATCATGGAAGCCCACTCCTCCAGCACAGCGAATTCTTCACCGCGTCGATGCGATTATTATTGATATTTGATGTCGGTTTATTGCAAACCGATTGATCAGAAGCGCGCCGAGAGTAGCAGCTTTACCAGGGGTCGCCTAGAGCTAAAGCGGCCCAACTGGTCACTAAAATGACTCATGAATAATCATTGGTCATATTTAGAGTAAAGATTCTAGGCGCGAGTAAAAGCCATAAATAACAAGCCGCAGGATAGTGCGACAAACCGCTCTATCCTGCCGCTTTCAGCTTATAGCTTGTAGCTGCTCAAGCCGGTTCGCGCAACTCGCGACGAAGAATTTTGCCCACCGGCGTCATCGGCAGCGAGTCGCGCAACACGATGTGCTTGGGCACTTTGTAGCCGGTGAAGTTGGCTTTGCAGTAGGCCTTGAGCTCTTCCAGGCTGACGCCGCCCTCGCGCGCGACCACGAACAACTTCACCGCCTCGCCGGAACGCTCGTCCGGCACGCCGATGGCCGCGCAACTGGCGACCTTCGGGTGCGCCATCATCACGTCTTCGATTTCGTTCGGGTACACGTTGAAACCCGAGACGATGATCATGTCCTTCTTGCGGTCGACGATGCGGGTGAAGCCGTCCGGATCGATCACCGCGATATCGCCGGTCTTGAACCAGCCTTCGCCGTCGAAGGATTCGGCGGTGGACTCAGGACGCTGCCAGTAACCTTTCATGACCTGCGGCCCCTTGATGCACAGCTCGCCGCGCTCGCCCAGCGGCAACTCGTTGCCGTCGTCATCGGTGACCTTGAACGCCGTGCCCGGCACCGGAATGCCCACCGTGCCGAGGCGCGCCAGTTGCCCGTAAGGATTGGTGCTGGCCACCGGCGAGGTTTCGGTCAGGCCGTAGCCTTCGACGATGCGACAGCCCGTGATCTGCTCCCAGCGCTCGGCAGTGGCCTTGACCAGCGCGGTGCCGCCGGAGTTGGTGACCTTGAGCGCGGAGAAATCCAGGTCCTTGAAACCGGGGTTGTCCATCAGCGCAACGAATAGCGTGTTCAGCCCCAGCAGCGCCGAGAAGCGCCACTTCTTCAGTTCCTTGACGAAGCCGGGAATGTCGCGCGGGTTGGTGATCAGTACGTTGTGGTTGCCGGTGACCATCATGCACATGCAATTCGCGGTGAAGGCATAGATGTGGTACAGCGGCAGCGGCGCGATCATCACTTCCTGGCCGTCCTTGAGCAGCTTCTGCCCGTCAGGACCGATCTGCGAGAAACACGCCAGCACCTGGAGCATGTTCGCCACTAGGTTGCCGTGGCTGAGCATCGCGCCCTTGGCCACGCCGGTGGTGCCGCCGGTGTATTGCAGCACCGCAATGTCCTCGTGGTTCGACTGCACCGGCTTGAGCGAATGGCCCCTGCCCTGGCGCAGCACCTGCTTGAACGGCAACGCCTGCGGCAAGTGATAGGCGGGGACCATCTTCTTCACCTTGGCCACCACGGTATTGACCAGCCAGCCCTTGGCGGCAGGCAGCATGTCGCCCATCTTCGCCTCGATCAGCACCTCGATGCCGGTATCGGGCAGCACTTCCTGCACCAGCTTGCCGAACATGTTCAGGTAGACCAGCGCGCGGGCGCCGGAGTCCTTGAATTGGTGGCGCATCTCGCGAGCGGTATACAGCGGGTTGGTGTTGACCACGATCAGCCCGGCGCGCAACGCGCCGAACACGGCGATGGGGTATTGCAGGACATTGGGCATCTGCACCGCGATGCGATCGCCCGGCTTCAGGTCGGTGTACTGCTGCAGCCAGCCGGCGAAGGCCGCGGAATAACGGTCCAGCTCGGCATAGGTAAGGGTCACGCCCAGGTTGGTGAAGGCCGGACGGTCGGCGAACTTCTTGCAGGAGCGCTCGAACACTTCGATCACCGATTTATAGGTGCTCATGTCGATCTGCGAAGGGACGCCCTCGGGGCGCTTGTCGTTCCAGAAATCGGCGTGCATTTATTATTGTCCTCGTTCCTGAGCCTTTGACGGGGCCGGTTGCCTGCTTGCAAAACGGCATTCTGCCGACGTTAGCAGCTCCGCCACAGGCGGCAAATACGCCAAGGACCGTCATTGATTGTGTGAATCTCGGCGCCCCGCGTGGCTCGATCCAGGCGCTGGCTATAGGCTATACAGTAGCTGCACCCGCGATCCGCACAGGGAAATCCGCCATGTTCCACGACGCCTTCTGGCTGCCGGCCAGCAATCACTGCAGCCTGTATGTCCACCAATGGCTGCCGACTACACCGGTCCGCGCCGTGGTGTTGCTGGCCCACGGCATGGCTGAGCACGCCGGTCGTTACCAGCGCCTCGGCGAGGCCCTGAGCAGTGCCGGTTTCGCGCTGTACGCCCATGACCAGCGCGGCCACGGCCGCACTGCCGAACTCGGCACCCTCGGCCTGTTCGCCCGTGAAAATGGCTGGAATGCCGTGGTCAACGACCTGGGTCTGCTCAGTCAACACATCGGCCAGCAGTATCCGGGCGTGCCGGTATTTCTGTTCGGTCACAGCATGGGCAGCTACATCGCCCAGGCGTACCTGCTGCACCACAGCGGCAGCCTGCAAGGCGCGGTGCTCAGCGGCTCGAACTTCCAGCCTCCGGCGCTCTACCGTGCGGCGCGGCAGATCGCTCGTCTGGAGAGTTGGCGTCAGGGCCCGCAAGGACGCAGCGCGCTGATCGAATGGCTGTCGTTCGGTTCGTTCAACAAGGCGTTCAAGCCGACCCGCACGGCCTCCGACTGGCTCAGCCGCGACCCCGCCGAAGTCGACCGCTACGTCGCCGACCCGCTGTGCGGCTTCCGCTGCTGCAACCGGTTATGGATCGACCTGCTCACCGGCCTTGAACACATCAGCCGCCACGCCAACCTCGCGCAGATCGATCCGAACCTGCCAATTCTGGTCATGGGCGGTGAATGTGATCCGGTGAGTGCCGGCAAGCGTCTGAAAGATCTGACCGGCGCCCTGCGCCTGTCCGGGAACCAGCACGTGCAACTGCGACTCTATCCGCGGGCACGGCATGAATTGCTCAACGAAACCAACCGCGACGAGGTTACCGCGCAGCTTATCGACTGGCTGGAACAGACCCTGGCCCTTGGCCGGCCAGCCCGCAGCGAGTAATACTGCCCGCCCCCGTCGCGCCCTGAAGGAAGCACCACGAATGACCCAGGTCACCAACACGCCTTACGAATCCCTCGAAGTCGGCCAGACCGCCAGCTTCAGCAAGACCGTCGAAGAACGTGACATCCAACTGTTCGCCGCGATGTCCGGTGACCACAACCCGGTGCACCTGGATGCCGAGTTCGCGGCCAAGAGCATGTTCAAGGAGCGCATTGCCCACGGCATGTTCAGCGGCGCGCTGATCAGTGCGGCGGTGGCCTGCGAACTGCCTGGCCCCGGCACCATCTACCTGGGCCAGCAAATGAGCTTCCAGAAACCGGTGAAGATCGGCGACACGCTGACCGTGCGCCTGGAAATCCTCGAAAAACTGCCGAAATTCCGCGTGCGCATCGCCACCCGCGTGTTCAACCAGAACGAAGAGCTGGTGGTGGACGGCGAAGCCGAGATCCTCGCCCCGCGCAAACAGCAGACCGTCGATCTGGTCAGCCCGCCGCCGATCACCTTCGGCTGACGCCCTCCCGCAAGCGGCGCTCGCTGCAGCGCCGCTTGGGACGACAGGTTGGCCGTGTGTCAGCCCTCCAGCGGGATCCAGATTTCTACCAGCCCGCTGGCAGTCTCCGCATCGAAATCATCGCCATAACGCTCGAACTCCGGCGCCTCGGCGGCGCGCTCACCGGAAGCCGGCAACCACTGTTTCCAGATTTTTTCGAAGGTGTGGCCCAGGCCGCTCACCTTGCCACGGTGTTCGAACACCGCATAACGCTGCGGCGCCAGGGTGTGCCAGGTGAAATACGGCGGCAGGACACTGGTGCTGCGCACCTCGACGCCAGCGATATACAAGAACCCGCCCTGACCATCGAAGTTGCAGCACACGCCGTAGGTCTCGTCACCGATCTGGCCCGGGATCTTGCCGATTTGCGGTGCCAGGCGCTCCCAGAGCGCGGGAATGCTTTTGTTGGTCTGTTGGGTGTAGCGCTCGCCAAAACCGGCGATGGTGAATGACCGCCCATGTTCGAATCGTGCGGGAGCAAACCCGGCTTCCATTTGGGTCGACATATCCATGCCTCACAAGGTCAATTCATAAAGATCCATGACGGGCGGCATTATGGGTTGCCGCGCCTAATGGCACTCCGCTAGCGTAGCCGCGTTGCATACTCGGGGAAACCTGCCAAATGGCATTAATCAGTCAGCCACTCCAAGCCTTCGGCCTGGTCGAGTCGTCCTGGGTCAGGGCCAGTTCGGCCTGCTTCGAGCGGCATACCCACGACGAATATGTGCTCGGCGCCAACCTGCGCGGCAACGAGCGCATCTGGCTGGACGGCCAGACCCTGGAAGTGCCGCCCGGCAGTGTCACGCTGTACAACCCGCTGGCGGTGCAGGCCTCGGAGTTCGCCGAGGACGGTGTCGAATACATCAGCCTGCACCTGGACCCGGACGCCCTGCGCCACATCGCCAGGGACAACAATCTGCAACAGTTTGATGACAGCTTGAGCTTCGCCCAGGGTGTGCTGCACAACACGGTGCTGTACCACGCCATTGTCGACTTCGCCAAAGCGGACGCCGGCGAACCGGCGTATCAGGAAGAAGCGCTACTGGCCCTGCTCGCCCAGTTGCTCGAACAACCGACGGCGCCAGCCATCGAACAGGCGGGCTCACTGCGCCTGGCCATGCAGCTCATGCGTGACACCCCGCAAGCAAAGCTCGCACTGGAAGAGGTGGCGGCGGTCGCGGGGTTGAGCAAATACCACTTCGTGCGCTGCTTCAAGAAAGCCACGGGACTGGCGCCCCTGCAGTTCCACATGCAACTGCGCCTGAGCGAAGCCCGACGACGTTTGCGTGATGGCCTGCATCCCGCGGAGGTGGCAGACGCCCTGGGTTTCTACGATCAGAGCCATTTCATCAACGCCTTCCGCCGGGTCATGGGCGTGACCCCGAACAGTTACTGGCAGGCGTTCAGAGCGTCGGCGCGAGGATGAATTCGCGGTAGCCGGAAACGATCACGTACACCGCGAAGTAGCAGAAGATCGCCGCCGAAGCGAGGTAGGACCAAGTCAACAAGCGGTCGCCGAGCAATCGCCCACCGTGGCTGGCCACCCCGCACAGCGTCACGCACCAGAGCACCCCGGCGCTGAAGAAGCCGCTCAGGAACACCCCCGCCTCCACCGGCCCACCGGCGCCGGAGCGAGAGATCAGCACACCGCCCACTGCGGCGAACCAGAGAATTGCGCTGGGCGACGACATGGCCAGGAAGATCCCGCGCAAAAACTCCCGCCAGGGCGACTCGCGCACCACCTTGGCCTCGGTGTCCAGGTGCGCATCGCCACGGATCGCGGCCAGCAACATCTTCACCGCGAACCACACCAGCAGCAGCGAACCGCCAACCCACAGCACCCAGCGCACGGCGCTGAACTGCAACAGCACGGTCATCCCGGCCAGCGCCGCCAGGGCGTAGAGCAGATCGCCGACGCAGGTACCCAGGCCCAGCCACATGCCCTGCCAGAAGCCACGCTGCATGGCCAGGGTGATCATCGCGATATTGGCCACGCCAATGTCCAGGCACAGCGACAGGCTCAGAAGAAATCCGTTGGAAAAAGGCATGAACGATCCGCTACCGGCTACAGGAAAAGGCAGCCGGCATTAAAACGGATCTGGTGGGGGATGTATTGGAAGAAATTGCGCGCGGATCAGACCAGAGCGGCCTGCTCGAACACCTCATCGGCCCACTGATTGAGGCTCTTGCCGGCTTTCTGCGCGGCGATGGTTGCGGCAGCGTGCACTTCCGGGCGGATGCGCAGCATCACTTTGCCGGAAGCCGGTTTTTCCGGCGCGACCCCGCGCTCCTCGCAATCGCTCAGGTAATCCTCCAGCGCCAGCCGGAACGCCTCGTGCAGCGCACTAACGGAACTGGCGTGGAAACTGATGATGTCCCGCACACCCAGGACACGCCCGACGAAGATATCGTCGCGGGCGTCATAGTCGATTCGGGCCGCATAGCCCTTGTAACTCATGCTACTCATGTTCAACTCCTGCCCGCAGGAGAAACTCCCGGGCCTCCTCAACCTGATAACGCCTGGCCTCCTTGCCGGGATGGGGCCGGTGGCAGCGCCATTGCTGCAGTCCCAGCACCAGCTTGACCCTCGACCCTTCACGCTCATGCACCGAGCCACCTAGAAAGACGATCAAGGCTTCGATATCTGCGAACACCAGCGAACTGCTGGTGGGTGACCGAAAGAGGGTTTCGAGGGTTTTGCGATGTCGATTGTTCATTCGCGGATGCTATCAAATCAAGATAGCACTCTTTCCGTCGAGATCCATTCAAGACTTTTCAGTCACCCGCCAACACCCGCGCAAACTGCTCCCGATCGATATTCGCGCCGCTGAGAATCACCGCCACCTTGCGCCCCTTTTGCCGCTCGCGTTCCTGGTGCAATGCGGCAAGGCCGGCCGCGCCGGCGCCTTCGGCGGTGTTGTGGGTGTCTTCGTGGTAGATGCGGATGGCCCGGGCGATTTCATCGTCGCTGACCCGGACGATGCGCGCCGCGCCTTCGCGAATGATGTCGAAGGCTTCCGGCTGCGGAATGCGGCAGGCCATGCCGTCGGCGAAGGTGTCGGCGGTTTCGGTGGTGACGATGCGGCCCTGCTCGACACTGCGGGCAAAGGCATCGGCCTCGGTGGAGACCACGCCGATGATCTCGGTCTTCAGCCCGAGCAGATCACGGGTACGGATCAACCCGCAGATGCCAGAGCCCATGCCGATCGGAACGTAGACCGCATCCAGGTCCGCCACCGCCTCGAACAGTTCCAGCGCATAGGTGGCCACGCCGCGAATCAGTTGCGGGTGAAACGGCGGCACGCTCTCGTAGCCATGCACGTGTCCCAGCCGCGCGGCCTCGGCCCTGGCCTGGTCGAAGTCGCTGCCGTGCTCCACCAGCTCGGCGCCAAGGGCGCGCATGGCTGCGTTTTTTTCCCGGGAGTTGCCTTCGGGCACCACGATGATGATCGGCAACCCGGCATTGCGCGCCGCCAGCGCCATGCTCTGGCCGTGGTTGCCGCGCGTAGCGGTGACCAGGCCACGCACGGCCGGCGAGCGGCCATGCAGAGACTGCACGTAAAGCAAGCCGCCACGCACCTTGAAGGCACCGGTGGGCGTGTGGTTTTCATGCTTGACCCAGACCTCGCAACCCAGCCGCTCGGCCAGCCGCGGCCAGGCGTACTGCGGGGTGGCGGGCACCTGGGCGTGGACCAGGCGGGCGGCTTCGCGCAAGGCAGGCAGATCGAACATGGAACACCTCGGGTCAGGGGATTTGACCCGATCCTAGTGGCCGCGCATTGTATGGGTAAAACCTTATATTGCATGGCCGACAATAAAACATGTGGATCCCCAGCCTTCCCGACGACGGACAACCCCGCTACCTGGCCCTGGTCGCCGCCATCGCCCGCGCCATCGAAAGCGGCGAGCTTCAGGTCGGCGCCCGCCTGCCACCGCAGCGGCGCCTGGCCTGGGCGCTGGGCCTGAACCCGAGCACCACGCAACAGGCCTATCGCGAGGCGGCGGCGCGGCATCTGGTGTCCGGCGAGGTCGGTCGCGGCACCTACGTGCTCGCCGGCAGCAAGGAGGCCACCCTGTTCCGCCTCAAACAGCGGGACAACGGTAGCTCGCAGATCGACCTGTCGACCAACGTGCCCGTGGTCGATACCGACAGCGAAGATTTCGACCGGACCCTGCGCGAGTTGCTGCAGCAAAACCCAAGCCACACCCTTGAACACTACCTCGGCGCCGAACAGTTGCTGCTCGGTCGCGTGCACGGTGCCAGTTGGTTGTCGCAGCGCGGACTGCACCTGACCGCCGCGCAGGTGCTGCTGTGCGGTGGCGCTCAGCAGGGGCTGTTCAGTGTGCTGTTGTCGTTCTGCCAGCCCGGCGAAGCGGTGATGGTCGAAGCGCTGACCGCTCCCGGGATCAAGGCTGCTTGCCGGCAATTGCGCTTGCCGCTGCACGGCGTCGCCATGGACCACGAAGGTATTCTCCCCGACGACCTCGACCGCGTCGCCCGGGCCAGCGGCGCCCGGGTGCTGGTGCTGACGCCGGCGCTGCACAATCCCACCGGCGCCTGCATGGGCGAACAACGTCGTCGCGATATCGCAGCGGTGGTGGAACGGCTGGACCTGTTGCTGGTGGAGGACGATGTCTACGGCGCCCTGGGCGACCAGCCACCCTTGCTGCCGCTGTTGGGCCCGCGAGGGTTGCTGGTCAGCAGCCTGTCCAAGACCGTCTGCGCCGGCCTGCGCCTGGGCTGGATTGTCGGCGATGCGGCGTTGCTGGAGCGCATCGACCCGTATTCCCAGGCCACCCATTGGCCCATCGCCCCGCTGGTCCTGCAGATCGCCTGCCGCTGGATCGAGGACGGCACCGCCGCGCGCAAGCTCGCCTGGCAGCGCGAGGAGGTCAATCAACGCTGGCGCCTGGCGACCAGGCTGCTGGGCCCGGCGATGGCGCTTCAGGCCACGCCGTCGCCGCATGTCTGGGTCAGCGGCCCGCGTCCGGGCGAAGTGCTGGCCGCAGCCTGCCGGGCCAAGGGCGTCGAAGTCGTGCCCGCCCAGGTGTTCGCGGTCAAGCAGGGCCAGGTGCCGGCGATCCGCGTCAGCCTTACCGCCGCCCGCAGCCGGGCCGAGCTGAAACAGGCGCTGGAACGGGTTGCGCAGGTGCTGGACGAATTCGCCGCGCAGGATCCGGAGTGACAGCCGCGCCCGCCCTCCTACACTCAAGCCGCTGTTACGGAAACGGATCCCTCATGACGTCACTCGAAACCTTCTACACCCAGGCCGCCGCCCACCTCAGCCAGCAAGACCCGGCCTGGGCCGCGCACATCGCGGCCATCGGCCCGTGCCTGCACACCCCACTGCCGACCCGCGATCCTTATCAGGCGCTGGTCCGCGCCATCGCCTATCAGCAACTGCATGCCCGCGCCGCCGAGGCGATCCTCGCGCGTTTTCTCGCGCTCTATCCGGATTCAACGTTTCCCGACCCCGCGCAACTGCTGGCGACCACGCCGGAGCAACTGCGCGCCTGTGGATTTTCCGGGCGCAAGATCACCACCGTACAGGCCGTCGCCCAGGCGCGGCTGGACGGTTTGGTGCCGGATCACGACGAGGCCCGGCAACTGGCGCATGAAGTGCTGATCGAACGCCTGACCCGGCTGCCCGGTGTCGGCCGCTGGACCGTGGAAATGCTGCTGATCTACACCCTGGAACAGATGGACATCCTGCCGGTCGATGACTTCGGCGTGCGCGAAGGCTACCGTCGCCTGCAGGGACTGGCCGCACAACCGACGCGCAAGCACCTGCAGGAACTGGGCACGGCCTGGAGCCCCTACCGCACGGTGGCGGCGTGGTATTTATGGCGGGTGCCGACAAAGTGAATTCGAAAGCAAGCAGCGGAGTTTTCCGTGGTCCGGGGATTTCTAGACTGTGATCCAGCGTCAGCAGTTGGCTTGCTGCCATTGATGGACAGGCCCCGGCTTTTCGGAGGAAGAACATGCGCCCTAAAACCCAACCCACGGTCAGCGAATCCGATCCACGCTGGCAAGCCCTGCTCGCCCGCGACCCGGCCGCCGACCCGTCGTTCGTCTACGGCGTGCGCACCACCGGCGTCTATTGCCGCGCGTCCAGCCCGGCGCGCCGGCCGCGCATCGAAAACGTCGAGTTCTTCGCCACTGCGGCCGAAGCCGAAGCCGCCGGCTACCGACCAAGCCGACGCCGCGGCACCGACCAGAACGACCTGGCGCGGCAACACGCAGCCCAGGTCGCCCGGGCCTGCAAGCTGATTGAAGAGGCCGAAACCGAACCGAGCCTGGAGCAGTTGGCGGAGCAGGTGAACATGAGCCCGTACCATTTCCACCGGGTGTTCAAGCGCGCCACCGGCTTGACGCCGAAGGCCTACGCCACGGCGCACCGCGCGCAAAAGCTGCGCCAGCACCTGCAGCGTGCCGACTCCATCACCGAGGCGGTCTACGAAGCGGGTTTCAATTCCAACAGCCGCTTCTACGAATCCAGCAATGCCCGCCTCGGCATGACACCGGCGACCTACCGGGATGGCGGCGCCAAGACCGATATCCACTTCGCCATCGCCCAGTGCTCGCTGGGCGCAATACTCGTCGCACAAAGCACCAAGGGCATCTGCGCGATCCTGCTGGGTGACGACCCGCAGGCGCTGCTGCAGGACCTGCAGGACAAATTCCCCAAGGCCCATTTCATCGGCGCCGATGCCGCGTTCGAACGGTTGGTGGCGCGGGTGGTGGGTTTCGTCGAAGCGCCGGCGATCGGCCTCGACCTGCCGCTGGACCTGCGCGGCACAGCGTTCCAGGAGCGGGTCTGGCAGGCGTTGCGGGATATTCCGGTGGGCAGCACTGCCAGCTATGCCGAGATCGCCGAACGCATCGGCTCGCCCAAGGCGATTCGCGCCGTGGCCAAGGCCTGCGCGGCCAACAGCATCGCGGTGGCGGTGCCCTGCCATCGAGTCGTGCGCAGCGACGGCAACCTGTCGGGTTATCGCTGGGGCGTGGCGCGCAAACAGCAGTTGCTGGAGCGGGAAAGAACCTGATTGGTTATCGAAGCCA
Source organism: Pseudomonas sp. 20P_3.2_Bac5 (assembly GCF_025466035.1). NCBI lineage: Bacteria > Pseudomonadati > Pseudomonadota > Gammaproteobacteria > Pseudomonadales > Pseudomonadaceae > Pseudomonas > Pseudomonas sp. 20P_3.2_Bac5. Next base: position 53,017 of record NZ_JANLOA010000068.1, read on the forward strand.
CACTAATAAACCGTCTACAAGTGCAAACTCAAGACAATAAAAAGCCCCCGTTCAAACGGGGGCTTTGAATCAACCAAGTGCAACTTTCAACCCTGGCTGCAACCGTCACCCATGACCCGGTATTCGACGGTGTGGCGCTGGCCCTGATGATCTTCGTAGACCATGGTCGCCGGTACCACTTCACAGACATTCGGAACATTCGACAGACTGATGACCTTGGCGATATCCAGCTTGGTGCCGTAGCTGTATTGCTCAACGGCGGGCTGTGCAGTCTGGTCGGCAAGAGCGAACGAAGAAACGGCAAGCAGTGCAACTGCAATTAATGCTTTCATGAGAGTTGGGCCTTTAAAGCAATCGAGCGAACAGATTGACTTCATGTGCCGAGGTGGCGCGGAGAAGTTGTTATATCAATAAGTGGACATAACACGAAGTACCGATCCCGGTAGAAGTTGTTTACTGGGGATGCGCTCAGTTTACTGATCTGCTAACTTCGTTGAATCGCGAAGCCTGACATTCACTGTTACCGTTTTCGCAACAATAATCGCCGATCCTTACCTGCCGGCAACGCTTTGCGCTCAGCGCAAACGCCCGTGCCAGAGCCCTCGCCCCGTGCAAAACCCGAGCCCGATCCCGTGCAGCCTGCTTAGTACCTCCGAGCGGCCGCTGCTGAATAAATTCTACAAACGCCATGCTTCGCCAATGCGCGCCAACGAGAACAGCGTGGTTTGGGTCGCCCGGGCGGGTGAAATCATCGCCGCGCTGAACCTGACAGCGGTGCCGGGCGGTCAGTGGCTGACCGGCCTGCTGGTCGCGCCGGACTGGCGCAGGCAGCAGGTCGCGAGACGCCTGATCGACGAGGCCAGCCAGAATGCCGAAGGCTTCATCTGGCTGTTCTGTCATCCGGATCTGCGGGCGTTCTATGAACGGCTCGGTTTCGTCGTCGATGAAACGCTGCCGGCCGCCCTTGCCGAACGCCTGGCCCGCTACCGACGCAGCAAGCCATTGCTGGCGATGGCGCGGGATCAGTCGTCGCTGGCCGGATCCAGCCCGGGGAACAGCACCTCGGTGTAACCGAAGCGGCTGAAGTCGTGGATGCGCGAGGGGTAGAGGCGACCGATCAGGTGGTCGCACTCATGTTGCACCACCCGGGCGTGGAAGCCTTCGGCGGTGCGGCGGATCGGCTGGCCATCGGGGTCGACGCCTTCGTAGTAGATGCCCTTGTAGCGGCTGACCACGCCGCGCAGACCCGGCACCGACAAACAACCTTCCCAGCCCTCTTCCAGTTCGCTGCCCATCGGCGTGATGACCGGGTTGAGCAGGATGGTCTGCGGCACCGGTTCGGCATCCGGGTAACGCTCGCTGCGCTCGAAGCCGAAGATCACCAGTTGCAGGTCGACACCGATCTGCGGCGCGGCCAGGCCGACACCGCCGACATGGCGCATGGTTTCGAACATGTCGTCGATCAGTTGCGTCAGTTCGGCGCTGCCGAACATATGCTCCGGGACCGGCGGGGCGATGCGCAACAAGCGCTCATCGCCCATCTTGAGAATGTCATGAATCATGGGGGGCTCGGTTGACAGGTTCTGCCTCGGGAGCCAGGGAATGATCGCGCCCCAGCCCGGAAACATGCTTTTTATCATGCTCGGCAGCGTTTTCACCGGGTTCTTTTTCCCCCGGGTCCTTGCCCTCGTCGGACATGTGCTCGATCACCGCATTCATTTCCGCACCAAGCAGCAACACCGCCGCAGAAATGTAGAAATACAGCAACAGCACGATGATCGCGCCGATGCTGCCGTACATCGCGTTGTAGTCGGCGAAGGTCTTCACGTAGTAACCGAAGCCCAGCGAGGCGATGATCCACACCACCACCGCCAGCACCGAGCCGGGGGTGATGAAGCGGAATTCCTGTTTCACATCGGGCATCACGTAGTAGATCAACGCCACCGCCACCATCATCAGAATCACGATGGCCGGCCAGCGCAGCACCGTCCACACCGTGACGATGATTTCTTCCATACCGATTTGCGACGCCACCCAGCTCATGACCTGAGGCCCCAGCACCATCAGCGCCGCAGCCGCCAGCAGCATGCCGGCAATACCGACTGTGTAGAAAATCGAAAGCGGAATGCGCTTCCACACCGGACGGCCTTCGGCCACGTCGTAGGCGGCGTTCATCGCGCTCATCATCAGGCGCACGCCGGCCGAGGCGGTCCACAGGGCGATGACGATACCCACCGAAAGCAAGCCGCCCTTGGATTGCTGCAACTGGTCGATCACCGGGTTGACCTGTTCCAGCGCCTGCGGCGGCAGCACCAGCTCCGACTGCAGGCGCAGCCAGGAGAAGAAGTCCGGCAGGTGCAGGAAACCGATCAGGGCAATGAGAAACAGCAGGAAGGGGAACAACGAGAACAGCATCTGGTAGGCGAGTGCCGAGGCGTAGGTGGACATCTCATCATCGAGAAACTCGCTGACCGTACGCACCAGCACGCGGTGTAGTGGAATCCCGCGCAAGTGGGGAAGAATCATGGCGTCTCCTTTCGCTGCCCGAAGCACTGGTTCCCGGGTCGAAATTGGGAAAAGTTACAAAACAGTCTAATAGACCCCACGCAGATGGTCGCGATTCAATCCTGCAGACAAAAAAACGGCCACCCGAAGATGGCCGCTTTCCGACAGCTACAGCAATCAAGGCTTCTTCACGGCATCCTTGACCTTGCCGGCCACCTGCTGGGCTTCGCCCTTGAGTTCCTGGGCCTTGCCCTCAGCGCGCAGACGATCATTGTCGGTAGCCTTGCCGACGCCTTGCTTGATGTTGCCGACCGCTTCGTTGGCCACGCCTTTGACTTTATCTTTGGTGCCACTCATGGGATTTCTCCTGGAAGGGAACGTCAGAATTGACATGTTGGTTGAGTAGCGAGCGAAGCGCAGAGTTTCATTTATTTTTCGCCCGAAGGCTCACTGGGTCTCGGAATAGCACATGGCGCGTAGATCCGAGTTGCTGATGGTCCCGCAACTCCCGCTCCCTGTCTTGGCATAGCAGTACGTACGCTGATCGCTGTCGCTGATCGTGCCGCAACTGCCGTTACCGGTCTCGGCATAGCATTGCGTGCGCAAATCGGAGTTGCTGATGGTGCCGCAACTGCCGCTCCCCGTCTTGGCATAGCAGTACGTACGCTGATCGCTGTCGCTGATGGTGCCGCAACTGCCGTTACCGGTCTCTGCATAGCATTGCGTGCGCAGATCGGAGTTGCTGATGGTTCCGCAACTGCCACTCCCCGTCTTGGCATAGCAGTACGTCCGTTGATCGGAGTCGCTGATCGTTCCACAACTGGCATTGGCATACCCGCTGAACATCAACAGCAAAGCGATGAGTACCCGCATTTCTTTTTCTTCCATGGCGATACCAGGGACCAGCCTGGCACTAAATAAGGCGACTTCAATTGTCGACGCTGGTTTTGCGCAATCAAATTGACATCATTTCTGGAAAAAGTTCAGAGAGGGCGTTGAGAACCAAAGCGGTCGCTTTATGTTTCACAGCATTGCCAGCACAATATCCGACCTTTCAAGCGTCACCCGTAGGAAACCTGCATGAAACTCGATAAACCCACCGCCATCGCCCGGCGCAACCAGGCGCTGGAAAAACCCATGCTGAACAGCGACAACACGCTATTCGCGGTGCTCGACAGCAAGCGCAACCTGTGGTGGTTCGATGTCCCGGTGGCCTGGCTGCGCAAGAACAGTGAGTTCGTCAACCTGCTCCTGCACACCCCCGAGACTGACAATCTGCAGCACCTGAAAGTGCCGGTGCGCGACCTGCGCACGCACCAGGAGAAGATGGAAGTGCGTAACGCCGGCAAACGCCGCGCGACCATCAGCCTTGCGCTGTCGGCCGACCGTGACTCGCTGTTGCGTGACTTGCGGCCCGGTGGCGACAACCTGGACTTCTCCGGTTATCGCCAACGCTGATCAGGCCAGCTCGATGCGGTTGTCGTGGATAACGATCTGACCGCTCTTGTACAAGGCGCCGATGGCCTTTTTGAAGTTGCCCTTGCTGACCCCGAACATGTCGCTGATCACTTGCGGATCGCTCTTGTCGTTGAGCGGCAGCACGCCATCGGAAGCCTTGAGCTTCGCCAGGATCTGCTCGTGCAGGCCAAGAGCGGCGTCCTGGCCGATGGGCTGCAGGCTCAGGGCGATCTTGCCGTCGGCGCGCAGTTCCTTGATGTAGCCCTTTTCCTGCTTGCCGGAACGCAGGAACTTGAACACTTCGTTCTTGTGAATCAGGCCCCAGTGCTTGTTGTTGATGATGGCCTTGAAGCCCATCGGGCTCTCTTCCACCACCAGCAGGTCAACCTGCTGGCCGACCCGGTAGTTGGCCGGCGTCTGGTCCAGGTAGCGGTCCAGCTTGGCGGTGGCCGTGATGCGGCGGGTGCGGCGGTCGAGGTAGACGTGCACCACGCAGTACTCACCGGCGCGCATCTGGCGCTTTTCTTCGGAGTACGGCATCAGCAGGTCCTTGGGCAGGCCCCAGTCGAGGAAGATGCCGATGCTGTTGATTTCGATGACCTTGAGGCTGGCGAACTCGCCCACCTGCACTTTGGCCTTCTCGGTGGTGGCGATCAGCTTGTCTTCGCTGTCCAGATAGACAAAGACGTTCAGCCAGTCTTCGACCTCACTGGGCGTGTCCTTGGGGATATAGCGGTTGGGCAGAAGAATCTCGCCATCCGCGCCGCCATCCAGGTACAGACCGAAGTCCGTGTGCTTGACCACCTGCAAGGTGTTGTAACGCCCAACTAAAGCCATGTCCGAAAATCCTCGTTGCGAGCCGCGCATTCTACACCCGAACCATGGGAATCGCCCGACAGATCAGCGCTTTCCTTGTTGAAGGACATCAGGTTGAACCGGTATGGGAAGACCTGTTCTATACCCAGTAAGGATGCCAACCGAAGGGACTCGCTATGTCCGCTCGTCTACTGCGCTGCCTGCGCCCCGCTGCCTTGATCGTCGCCAGCCTGTTTCTGCTGTCATGCACCCGGCTGGACCTCGCTTACCGCAACCTCGATGTGCTGGTGCCCTGGTCCCTCAGCGATTACCTGGACATGAACCGCCAGCAGAAAAGCTGGCTCAACGAGCGCCTCAAGCAGCAATTGGCCTGGCACTGCAAAACCCAACTGCCCGGCTATCTGGACTGGATGGACCGCATTCGCGGCATGGTCGCCAACGATCAGGTCACCGATCAGGGTTTGCAGGAGCGCACCCAGGAAGCCCGTCAGGCCGTGGCCCGGGTCGCCGAGCAAATCACCCCGTCGGCGGCGCAGTTGCTCAAGGGCATGGACGACGAGCAGGTCCGCGAAATGCGCCAGAGCTTTGCGGAAGATATCCGTGAGCGGCAGGCAAAATACGTGAAAACACCGCTATCGAAACAGATCGCGCAGCGCGGTGAACGGATGGAGAAACGCCTGTCGCCGTGGTTCGGCGGCCTCAGTCCACAGCAGCAAGAACGGGTCGCCGCCTGGTCGGCGAGCCTGGGCGAGCAGAACCGCGCCTGGATCGCCAACCGTGCTCACTGGCAGAACGAATTCAGCAACCTGATGGACCAGCGCCAGAGCGACAACTTCGAGCCGCGCCTGGGTGATCTGCTGAAAAACCGCGAACAATTCTGGACCCCGGAATACCGCGTCGCCTTCCAGAACACCGAAGAGCAATTGCGCAGCTTGCTGGTGGACCTGATGGCGCAGAGCAGCGCTCAACAGCGCCAGCACCTGGACAGCCGGCTGGCCCAGGTGCGGCGCGACTTCAGTGAACTGAAGTGCCTGAAAAGCTGAAGCGGTCCGTCAGGCGATCATTTCTTCGCGGCCTTTACGCCGGTACGGGAAGACATCGATCACCTTGCCGGCGCTGATCGCGTCCTGCAGGCCTTTCCAGTACTCGGCATCGTACAGCTCGCCATGCAACTGGCTGAACAGACGGCGCTGGCCCATATCGGCGAAGAGAAACGGCGGGAACTCCTCGGGGAACACGTCGTGCGGGCCAATGGAATACCAGGGCTCGCTGGACATCTCGTCCTCGGGGAAACGCGGCGCCGGGATGCGGCGGAAATTGGCCTCGGTGAGCAGGGTGATTTCGTCATAGTCGTAGAACACCACCCGGCCGTGACGGGTGACGCCGAAGTTCTTCAGCAGCATGTCGCCGGGAAAGATGTTCGCCGCCGCCAGTTGCTTGATCGCCAGACCGTAATCGTCCAGCGCTTCGCGGACCTGGGCATCGGTGGCGTTTTCCAGGTACAGGTTCAGCGGGGTCATGCGCCGCTCGGTCCAGCAGTGACGCACCAGCACCGTGTCGCCTTCCAGGGTCACGGTCGAGGGTGCCACTTCCAGCAGTTCGGCCAGGCAATCCGGGTCAAACTTGCTCACCGGGAAGCGAAAATCGGCGAACTCCTGGGTATCGGCCATACGCCCTACCCGGTCGACGCTCTTCACCATGCGGTACTTTTCGATCACCGTGGCGCGGTCGACGCTTTTCGACGGCGAGAAGCGGTCCTTGATGATCTTGAACACGGTGTTGAAGCCCGTCAGGGTGAACACGCTCATCACCATGCCGCGCACGCCGGGCGCCATGATGAAGCGGTCGTCGGTGCTGGCCAGGTGGTTGATCAGCGCCCGGTAGAACTCCGATTTGCCGTGCTTGTAGAACCCGATCGAGGTGTACAGCTCGGCAATATGTTTACCCGGCAGAATGCGCTTGAGGAAGCCGACGAACTCCGCCGGCACCGGCACATCCACCATGAAATAGGAGCGGGTGAAGGAGAAGATGATCGACACATCAGCTTCGTCGGTGATCAGCGCGTCAATCTCGATGCCATGGCCTTCGCGGTGCAGCAGCGGGATCACCAGCGGCCATTGCTCGTCCTGGGTGAAGATCCGCCCCACCAGGTACGCGCCTTTGTTGCGGTAGAGCACCGGCGAGAACAGCTCGATCTGCAATTGCGGGTCCTTGCACACCCAGTCCGGCAGGTTGTCGCGCAATTGCGCTTCCAGGCGGGCCAGGTCGCCCGGCAGGTCGGCGTAGGGCACATCGAAGCGGTAGTCGTTGAAAATCTGCCCGAGCAGCCCGGCCAGTTGCCCGTCCGGGCGATAGACGCGGGTCTGCGCTGCACGTTCATGGGCGCGCAGCGACGGCCGGGTGGTGTGGATGAACATGCAGCCGTCGCTGATCAGGTCGTGGCTGAACAGGCTGCAGAAGATCGAGTTGTACCAGGTCTCCGACAGCTCATCGTCGAGACGCGGGTCGATCAGGTTGATGTAGGCGCTCTTCACCAGCGGCCAGAACGAGACATCCAGCAGCACCTCGGCGTCGAAGCCCTCGTGCAGGCGGGCGCTGACCTCGGCGACCTTCTCCTCGTAGAGGTTGATCCGCGCCGCCGCGGCGCTCTGGATCTGTTGCCAGAGGGCTTTTTCGAAACGTTCGCGGGCACCGACGGTGATCTGGCGGAAGTGCTCGCGGTAGTTGTCGAAACCTTCGAGGATCATCCGGGCGATATCGGCGGCCGGCCATTGCTGGGGCATATCTGGACCTCTGGCACAAAGGACGAAAGCCTGAGAGTAACCGCGGCGCAGGCCGCTGCACAGGGGCGGATCAGCCAAATCGGAATCACTCTGCCAGCATCGCGAACAGGCGTTTTTGCGCACTGGGCGACATTAACCGGCATGAACGGATTCAGCCCGCAAGAAAGCGGACGAGATCGCCCCGGCTTATGCCTTACACTCCTTCCCCCGTTTCTGCCCGGAGAGTCCCGTGAGCCCCATCGCTTTGTCCCGTCTGCTGATCCTCGCCGCCGTCTGGGGCGCCAGCTTTCTGTTCATGCGCATCATCGCCCCGGTGCTGGGCACCGTGCCGACGGCGTTTTTCCGGGTGTCGATCGCCTGCGCCGGATTGCTGGTGATCCTCGCGCTGATGCGGGTGCGCTGGGATTTCCAGGGCAAGTTCAAGGTCGCCCTGATGCTCGGAATGATCAACTCGGGGATTCCGGCGACGCTCTACGCGGTGGCCGCGCAGGTGCTGCCGGCCGGCTACTCGGCGATCTTCAACGCCACCACGCCGCTGATGGGCGTGCTGATCGGCGTGCTGTTCTTCCAGGAAACCATGACGCTGCCCAAGCTGCTGGGGATCTTCCTCGGTCTGCTCGGCGTGGGAATTCTCAGCGGTGCCGGGCCGGTGGCCTTCGACCTGAAGCTGATGCAGGGCGCCCTCGCCTGCCTCGGTGCCACCACCTGTTACGGCCTGTCAGGCTTTCTCGCCCGGCGCTGGCTGGACCAGCGCGGCGGCCTCGACAGCCGTTTGTCCGCGCTGGGCAGCATGATGGGCGCCACCCTCCTGCTGACGCCGCTGTTCATCTGGAGCGTCGCCACCCAGCCACCCGCGAGCTGGGGCGGATGGCCGGTGTGGCTGTCACTGCTGGGCCTGGGCCTGCTGTGCACCGCCTTCGCCTACATCCTGTACTTCCGCCTGATCACGGAAATCGGTCCGGTGAAATCCTCCACCGTGACCTTCTTGATCCCGGCATTCGGCGTGCTCTGGGGCGCCTGGCTGCTGGACGAGCCGATCTCCACGGCGCACCTTTACGGCGGGCTGCTGATCGGCCTGGCCCTGTGGCTGGTGCTCAAGCCCGCGCCGGCTGGCGGAACACGAACAACAAGCCGATAACGATCAGCCCCATGCCCAGCAGGCTCAGCGCGGCGAGACGGTTACCGAAGATCAGGTAATCCATCACCGCGGTGACCGCGGGCACCAGGTAGAACAGGCTGGTCACATTGACCAGATTGCCCCGGGCAATCAGCCGGTACAGCAACAGGGTCGCCAGCACCGAAACCACCAGGCCCATCCACAGCAACGAGCCCCACAGTTGCGCGCCCGGCTGCACCGCCAGCGGCTGGAACGGCGCAAACAACGCGCACAGCAACAGGCCGGCGAGGTACTGCAACGGCAGCGTGCCAAGGGGATCGCGGGTGATGCGTTTCTGCATGATCGAACCGAAGGTCATGCTCGCCAGCGCCAGCAAGGCGAAGCCCATGCCAGCCAGGGAGATCCCGCCCAGGCCGAGCCCTTGCCAGACCACCAGCACCAGCCCGGCCAGACCAAGGCACAACCCGAACAGCCGACGGAACGAACGTTGCCGTTCCATCAGCGCGACGGTGAGGATTGGTTGCACGCCCATGACCGTGGCCATGACGCCGGGCGTGACCTTCAGGTCCAGCGCCAGCAGGTAGAAGATCTGGTAGGCGCCGAGTAGCACCGCACCGGTGATCAGCGCCTGACGGATGGCTGCGGGTTCACGGGGCCAGCGCAGCCTGAGCAGCGGCCCGAGCAACAACAGACCGCCGAGGGCGATGAGAAAGCGCAGCAACAGAAAAGCGAAGGGCGTGGCCTGCGCCAATCCCAGTTTGGAAACGATCGCGCCACTGCTCCAGAGCAGGACGAACAGGCTGGTGGTAGCCGCCGAGGCCACGGATGCTTTGGAAAGAACAGACATGAATTTGCCACCTGTATTCGGGCAAGTAAGCCGAACGGCCGGAGGGGCCGCACTCAGAAGATCGGGATGGGATATGGGCCGATCAGGCCACTACCACCACAACGACGCTGCTGACAGGTGAAGGAGGGCTGATGACCGCCGGCGCACGCACAACCACGACCGCGTCGGGCGCGGTAGCGAATACGGTGGTGAGTGGGGTGGAGGACATGAAGAGGTCTTCGGATGAGATGAAGTGCTGAGGACTATAACCGTGGCCATTTAATGGCGCAAGACACTCTCGCTGGCAAGCGGTGCGCCGCTTGCCAGCGATTGAAATCAGAACAACCAGCGATACAGCAGATAAGCCACAACCACCGCCAGCACCGGCCGCATCACGCGGTAGGCCTTGGGATTGGCGCGCTTGAAGGTCTTCACCCGGGCGCTGATGACATTGCTGAATTTCTTGCTCCAGGCATACGCCTGGTTGATCCCGCCGACGCGCTCGTCATCGGTGTTCTGCGGCGCGGTGGCGCGGCCAAGGAACGCACTGACCTTGCGGTTGACGCGGGTCATGAACGGGCTGCTCAGCGGACGCTCGACGTCGCAGAACAGGATCACCCGGGTAGTTTCGGTTTCGTTCTTCACCCAGTGCACGTAGGTTTCGTCGAACATCACGTCTTCACCGTCGCGCCAGGCGTAGGGCTGGCCGTCGACGTAGATCCGGCAGTTATCGGAGTTTGGCGTGGACAGCCCCAGGTGATAACGCAGGGAACCGGCGAACGGGTCGCGGTGCGGGTTCAGGTGACTGCCGCCGGGCAGCAGGGCGAACATCGCGCCTTTCACATTGGGAATGCTGTTGACCAGCTCGACGGTCTTCGGGCACAGCAGCTCGGCCGAAGGCAGGGCCTTGTCGTACCACTTCAGGTAGAAACGCTTCCAGCCCTTCTTGAAGAACGAGCCGAAACCGGCGTCGTTGTCCTTCTCGGCGGCACGGATGTAACCCTCGTCGAACAGGTGCATGGCCTCTTCGCGGATGGTTTCCCAGTTGTTCTTCAGCACATCCAGCTCGGGGAAGCGCTCGCGGTCCAGGTACGGCTTGGACGGTACGCCGGAGAACAGGTACATCAGCGAGTTGTAAGGCGCGAACAAGGCCGAATGGTTGACGAACTGGCGCAGCACGGGAAGGCGTGCCTTGCCGCGCAGGTGCACGTACAGGACGCTGCCGAAGAACAACAGCAGTACGCCAGCCTTGGCGACGAAGGAAAAAGTCATGCATCACTCCTGGAATTTTCGTTCAGGCTCGGCGCCGGAAATCGTCCATGATAAACCGAACAGGCCCCGGTAAAAACAACCGGGGCCTGATAGAGAGTTTTGAGGATTATGTAACAACGGCGGGATCGTGGATTTGCCGGAGATCAGGATTTAGCGGTATGCCCATCGCTTACTGCAGGTTTTCCTGATCGGTGAACAGATCACTGAACAGCATGCTGGACAGATACCGCTCACCGGAGTCCGGCAGGATCACCACGATGGTCTTGCCCTGCATTTCCGGCTTCTCGGCCAGGCGCACCGCAGCAACCATTGCCGCGCCACAGGAAATACCGCACAGAATCCCTTCTTCCTGCATCAGGCGCAGGGCCATGGCCTTGGCGTCGTCATCGCTGACCAACTCGACCTGATCGACGATCGACAGGTCGAGGTTCTTCGGCACGAACCCGGCGCCGATGCCCTGGATCTTGTGCGGGCTCGGCTTGATTTCCTCGCCAGCCAGGGCCTGGGTGATCACCGGCGAAACCACCGGCTCCACGGCCACCGAGAGGATGGCCTTGCCCTGGGTGTTCTTGATGTAGCGCGATACGCCAGTAATGGTGCCGCCAGTACCGACGCCCGCCACCAGCACGTCAACCGCGCCATCGGTGTCGTTCCAGATTTCCGGGCCGGTGGTCTTCTCGTGGATCGCCGGGTTGGCCGGGTTATCGAACTGCGCCGGCATGAAGTAGGTCGACGGGTCGCTGGCAACGATCTCGTTGGCCTTCTCGATGGCGCCCTTCATGCCTTTCGCCGGCTCGGTCAGCACCAGTTCGGCGCCCAGGGCCTTGAGCACCTTGCGGCGCTCGATGCTCATCGACGCCGGCATGGTCAGCACCAGCTTGTAGCCACGGGCGGCGGCAACGAAGGCCAGGCCGATACCGGTGTTGCCCGAGGTCGGCTCGACGATGGTCATGCCCGGCTTGAGTTTGCCGCTGCTTTCGGCGTCCCAGACCATGTTCGCGCCGATCCGGCATTTGACCGAATAACCCGGGTTGCGCCCTTCGATCTTGGCCAGGATGGTGACCCCGCGCGGGGCGATGCGGTTGATCTGCACCAGCGGCGTATTGCCGATGGAATGGGCGTTGTCAGCGAAGATACGGCTCATGGCAGGAGGTCCTTTTGGCACCGAGCGAAAAGCTCAAGGGTAAGCCTGCCATGGGGGTGCGTCTACCCCGGCCGAACTCCGCGGCCTTGACGGCGGTCAACCCTTCATGCGCATCCGGGAGACGCCGATGAAACGCCGCTACCGCTGGCCCTTGGTGGGCCTGGCCAGCCTGATCCTGCTGCTGCTCGCCCTGCACCTGTCCCTGCCCTGGCTGGTGCGCGACTACCTCAATGGCAAGCTCGCCGACATGGGCGAGTACCGCGGCCAGGTCGCCGATGTCGACCTGGCGTGGTGGCGCGGCGCCTACAAAATCAACGGCCTGACCATCGTCAAGACCAGCGGCAAGGTGCCGGTGCCGCTGCTCGACGCGCCACTGATCGACCTGTCGGTGAGCTGGCATTCGCTGTGGCACGACCATGCGGTGGTCGCCGAGGTGACCTTCCTCAAGCCCGAGCTCAACTTCGTCGATGGCGGCAACAAGCAGGCCTCGCAGACCGGTCGCGGCACCAACTGGCGCCAGCAACTGGAAAAACTCCTGCCGATCACCCTCAACGAAGTGCTGATCCAGGACGGCACCCTGACCTTCCGCAACTTCAATTCCAAACCGCCCGTCTCGCTCAAGGCCACCCAGCTCAACGCCAGCATCCACAACCTGACCAACGTGGTGGACAAGGAAGGCCGCCGCGACGCCAGTTTCGAAGGCAAGGCCCGGCTGCTGGGCGACGCCGCCGTGGAGAGCACCGCGACGTTCGACCCGCTGAGCAATTTCGAAGACTTCGAATTCCGCCTGCGTGCCACCGATATCCAGTTGCGCCGCCTCAATGACTTCGCCAGCGCCTACGGCAAGTTCGACTTCAACGCCGGCCACGGTGACCTGGTGATCGAAGCCCGGGCGCAGAAAGGCAAACTCAGCGGCTACATCAAGCCGCTGCTGCGGGATGTCGAGGTGTTCAACTGGCAGCAGGACGTCGAAAACAAGGACAAAAACTTCTTCCGCTCGATCTGGGAAGCGCTGGTCGGCGCCAGCGAAACGGTGCTGAAGAACCAGCCGAAAAACCAGTTCGCCACCCGCGTCGAGCTTTCCGGCAGCGTGCACCAGAGCGATATCAGCGCCTTCGAGGCGTTTTTGCAGATCCTGCGCAACGGCTTTATCCAGGCCTTCAGCGCACGATATGAGCGCTCGCCGCCCAAGTCTGACTGAGTCATTGAGTGACGGCCCATTCAGAGACTGAATGGGCCGTCTGCGTTCCCAGTCTCGTAGGACGCACGTTATAGTCGCGCATGACAATTTTCCGCCAGGGCCATGCCCCTTGGCATCCGCAATTGAGGATGGGCACATGAAGTTCGAAGGCACCAGCGCATACGTCGCCACAGACGACCTGAAACTGGCGGTCAACGCGGCGATCACCCTGGAGCGGCCACTGCTGGTCAAGGGCGAGCCGGGCACCGGCAAGACCATGCTCGCCGAGCAACTGGCCGAATCCTTCGGCGCCAGGCTGATCACCTGGCACATCAAGTCCACCACCAAGGCCCACCAGGGCCTCTACGAATACGATGCGGTCAGCCGCCTGCGCGACTCGCAACTGGGCGTGGACAAGGTCCACGACGTGCGCAACTACCTGAAGAAAGGCAAGCTCTGGGAGGCCTTCGAGGCTGAAGAGCGGGTGATCCTGCTGATCGACGAGATCGACAAGGCCGACATCGAGTTCCCCAACGACCTGTTGCAGGAACTGGACAAGATGGAGTTCTACGTTTACGAGACCGACGAGACGATCAAGGCCAAGCAGCGCCCGATCATCATCATCACCTCGAACAACGAAAAGGAACTGCCGGACGCCTTCCTGCGCCGCTGCTTCTTCCACTACATCGCCTTCCCCGACCGCGACACCCTGCAGAAGATCGTCGACGTCCACTACCCGAACATCAAGAAAGACCTGGTCAGCGAAGCGCTGGACGTGTTCTTCGACGTGCGCAAGGTGCCGGGCCTGAAGAAAAAGCCGTCCACCTCCGAACTGGTGGACTGGCTCAAGCTGCTGATGGCCGACAACATCGGCGAAGCGGTGCTGCGCGAGCGCGATCCGACCAAGGCCATTCCGCCGCTGGCCGGCGCCCTGGTGAAAAACGAACAGGACGTGCAGTTGCTTGAGCGCCTGGCCTTCATGAGCCGTCGCGGCAACCGCTGAGCCAACGGGGGCGAATGCCATGCTGCTCAACCTGTTCAATGAAATGCGCGCGGCGAAAGTGCCGGTGTCGGTGCGTGAACTGCTCGACCTGATCAATGCGCTGAAGGCGCGGGTCACCTTCGCCGACATGGACGAGTTCTATTACCTGTCGCGGGCGATCCTGGTGAAGGACGAACGCCATTTCGACAAATTCGACCGCGCCTTCTCGGCCTACTTCAAGGGCCTGGAAAACCTCGACCGGCATCTGGAAGCGCTGATTCCGGAAGACTGGCTGCGCAAGGAGTTCGAGCGCTCGCTGACCGACGAGGAACGCGCGCAGATCCAGTCCCTCGGCGGGCTGGACAAGCTGATCGAAGAGTTCAAGAAGCGCCTGGAAGAACAGAAGGAACGCCATGCCGGCGGCAACAAGTGGATCGGCACCGGCGGCACCAGCCCGTTCGGCTCGGGCGGCTTCAACCCGGAAGGCATCCGCGTCGGCGACGCCGGCAAGCGCCAGGGCAAAGCGGTCAAGGTCTGGGACCAGCGCGAGTACAAGAACCTCGACGACCAGGTCGAACTGGGCACCCGCAACATCAAGCTGGCCCTGCGCCGGCTGCGCAAGTTCGCGCGCCAGGGTGCCGCGGAAGAACTGGATATCGACGGCACCATCGACCACACCGCCCGCGACGCCGGCTTGCTCAACATCCAGATGCGTCCGGAGCGGCGCAACACGGTGAAGCTGTTGCTGCTGTTCGATATCGGCGGCTCGATGGATGCCCACGTGAAAACCTGCGAGGAACTGTTCTCCGCCTGCAAGACCGAGTTCAAGCACCTGGAGTACTACTACTTCCACAACTGCGTGTACGAATCGGTGTGGAAAAACAACCTGCGGCGGACCTCCGAACGCACCTCCACCCTGGACCTGCTGCACAAGTACGGCGCCGACTACAAAGTGGTGTTCGTCGGTGACGCGGCCATGGCGCCCTACGAAATCACCCAGCCGGGTGGCAGCGTCGAGCACTGGAACGAAGAAGCGGGTTACGTGTGGATGCAGCGCTTCATGGAGAAATTCAAGAAGCTCATCTGGATCAATCCGTATCCGAAGGACACCTGGAACTACACCGCCTCCACCAACATCATGCGCGAGCTGGTAGAGGACCGGATGTATCCGCTGACGTTGCGGGGGCTGGAGGAAGGGATGAGGTTTTTGTCCAAGTAATTTCTGTTGCTCTTTGGGGCCGCATCGCTGGCAAGCCAGCGATGCGGCCCTCAGCTCAAACAAACCTCTTGAGCCAATCCCGCATCTCGGCCCACGCCAGTTCCTGCACCACCGCCCGAAACCGCACCCTCTCCCCCGGCAAGCACTGCGCCAGCCGTGCCAGCGCCAACGGCGTCAGCGCACCCAGCCGCGGATACCCGCCAATGGTCTGCCGGTCATTGAGCAACACAATCGGCTGCCCATCCGGCGGCACCTGCACTGCGCCCAGCGGAATGCCCTCGGAAATCATCGGCTGGCCCTGATACTGCAACGCCGGCCCCAGCAAGCGAATGCCCATGCGGTCGGCCCGGCTGTCCAGCGTCCAGTCACGGTTGAAGGCGTCGAACAGGCTCTGCCCGCTGAACTCGCCCAGTTGCGCGCCCATCACCAGATCCAGCAGCGGCTCGCCATCGAACGCAGGCCGTAACACCAGCGGCACCTCGCCGCGGCCCGTCGGCTGCCCGGCATATTCCAGTCTGTCGCCCTTGACCAGCGCCCGCCCCTCGCCATCCGGCCCGCCAAGCCCTTCGCGCACCACCGTCGCGCAACTGCCCAGCACCTGCGGCACCGCGAAGCCGCCCGGCGCGGCAAGATAGGCGCGGGCGCCATGCAGCGGCTGATTGAAGCGCAGGCGCTGACCCCGACGCAGGGTGAAGCTGCGCCAGGGTTTGAGGGGTTGTTCGTCGAGCCGGGCATCCAGATCGGCACCGGTCAGGGCCAGGCAGCAATCCGCCTCGGCCACCAAAGCAAAGCCGCCGAGGGTGATTTCAATGACGGCCGCCTGCGCCGGGTTGTCCAGCAGCCAGTTGGCCCAGCGCGCCGATACCCAGTCCAGCGCCCCGCCCTGGGTCACGCCCAGGTGACGCACGCCAAAACGGCCGTTGTCCTGCAACTGGCACAGCGGTGTGCTGGCCTCAACCGTCAGTACGCTCATGCCTGTTCCTCCAGCGGGGTGTCGTCCCCGCCCAAGGCCAGAAATTCAGCGTGGGTGATGGCCACGAAACGCACGCGGTCGCCGGGCTGCAGCAGGCTGTAGCCGTCGCGCTGGCGGTCGAACAACGGCGCGGGGGTGCGTCCGATCAGGTTCCAGCCGCCCGGCGACAGCGCCGGATAAGCCGCGGTCTGGCGCTCGGCGATACCGACGCTGCCGGCCGCCACGCGCTTGCGCGGGGTCGGCAGCCGTGGCGAGGCCAGGGATTCCTCCACCAGGCCCATAAAGGCGAAGCCCGGCGCGAAACCCAGGGCGAACACCTGATACTCGCGACCGCTGTGGCGGCGGATGATCTCGTCCTCCGACACGCCGCAACGGGCCGCCAGCACCCTCAGTTCGGGGCCGACACTGGCGTCGTACCACACCGGAATCTCAAGCCGCCGCCCGCCCGCGCCGTTGTCCGGCTGCAGATCGCGCAGGGCGTTGTCGATCAGGTTGCGCGCCTCTCGCGGCGAGCACTGCAATAGGTCGAACTGCAACATCAGCGTGGTGTACGACGGCACCAGGTCGACCAGCCGCTCGCCGAACACAGCCCGCAGCCGCTGGCTGGCGGCGAGCATCCAGGGCATGTTGGCTTCGTCGATGGCATCGAACAGACGGACCATCAGGCAATCGATGGCGACCACTTCGACGCGCAGCTTCATGGCGTGGCCAGGGCGTCCAGCGCCTCGCGGATCTGCCGTACCGCCGCCACCGCGCTGTGGTTGTCGCCGTGCACGCAAAGGGTCTGGGCCCGCAGCCGCACCGCGCTGCCATCACTGGCGGTCAGCGGCTCGCCGCGGGCCAGGCGCAGGGCCTGTTCCAGTACCAGGGCAGGATCGTGATGCACCGCCCCCGGCAGGCGCCGCGACACCAACCGGCCGGCAGCGTCATAGGCGCGGTCGGCGAAGGCTTCGAACCACAGCGTCACGCCCAGTTCGTCGCCCAGCGCCTGCGCCGCGCTATCGTCAGCAGTAGCCATCAGCATCAGCGGCAGGGTCGAGTCGTAGGCGGAGACGGCTTCGAGCACGGCGCGCAGGGTGTCCGGGTTGGCCATCATGTCGTTGTACAAGGCGCCATGGGGTTTGACGTAGGCGACGTGGGTGCCCTGGACCCGGCAGATGCCGTCCAGCGCACCGATCTGGTAATGCAGCAGGTCGCGGATTTCCTCGTTGCTGCAGGCCATGGACCGGCGGCCGAAGCCTTGCAGGTCCGGGTAGGCGGGATGGGCACCGACCAGCACCTTGTTGGCCGCCGCGAGGGCCACGGTCTGGCGCATGATGCCGGGGTCGCCGGCGTGGAAACCGCAGGCGATGTTGGCGCAATCAATGAAGGGCATGACCTCGGCATCCAGACCCATGGTCCAGTTGCCGAAGCTTTCGCCCATGTCGCAGTTCAGGAGCAGACGACTCACACGGGCCTCCGGTTTAACGGTTCAACGCCAGCTTGGCTGCACAGCTTTCCGCCGGCCGCCCATGATGACCCAGCCGACCAGCAGCAACAGGCTCTCGATCAGCAGCGCCAGCAGCACCGCGCAGCCCAGGCCCCAGGCCCCGGCTTCGGGAGTCAGGAGGATCTGGTAGCTGTAGCCCTTGAGGGTTTCTTCGCGGATCGCCGGGTCCGGGCGCGTCAGCACGTGCAGGGTGCGACTCAGCCAACCGCTCTGCAGCGCCTGCCATTCGCTTTCCAGCATCTGGTTGCGGCTGAGCAGGCTGTCGATGCTGTTGGCATCGCTCTGGAACACCGGGTCGTCGCTGGCGCGGTAGTGCCGCACCAGCGCCTGCAAATCGCCCTTGAAGAAGCGCTGCGCAGTTTGCTCGAAGCCTTTAAGGCCCTCGCGCGACTCCAGCAGATGCGCCTCGACCCGCTGGCTGTAATCGTTGATCAGGCCGGGAATCTGCACCCCCAGCAGCAAACCGCAGGTAAACAGGATCAATCGCAGGTAGCTTCTGAGCATGACGCCTTTCCTTAGCGGGCCTGACCCCGTGCGATGCATTCGCCGCGCCGCCACAGGCCCCATTGGCCGGGCTCGTAGCGGTGCCAGGTTTCGTTTTCCGTGAGCGCCTCGGTGGCGATGACCGTGACCACGTCGTTGGGGGTGGTTTCGGCCTGGAAGTCGACGATCATGTCGACATCCTTGAGCCGGGCCGGGCCGAACGGCGCGCGCCGGGTGATGTGTACCAGCTTGGTCGAACAGAAACAGAACAGCCAGTCGCCATCACTGAGCAGGCAGTTGAACACGCCCTTGCCGCGGTATTCGTTGCAGGCCTGTTCGAGCACCGGAATCAGTTCTTCCACCTCCACCGGCTCCGGGAAGGCTTCGCGGATACGGTTGAGCAGGTCGCAGAAGGCCGCTTCGCTGTCGGTGTCGCCGATGGGCCGGTAGAAAGTCGTCTGACCGTTGAACTCGGCCAGTTGGCCGTTGTGCGCGAAGCACCAGTTGCGCCCCCACAGTTCGCGGACGAACGGGTGGGTGTTGGACAGGCAGACCTTGCCGACGTTGGCCTGGCGGATGTGGCCGATGACCACTTCACTCTTGATCGGGTAGCGCTGCACCAGGTTGGCGACTTCCGACTCGCAGCTCGCGGCCGGGTCCTGGAACAACCGCAGGCCGCGCCCTTCATAGAAACCGATGCCCCAACCATCGCGGTGCGGGCCGGTGCGGCCGCCGCGCTGCATCAGCCCGGTAAAGCTGAAAACGATATCGGTGGGGACGTTGGCGCTCATGCCCAGTAGTTCACACATTGCTCGGGTCGCTCCAGGCGTTACAGACGCGGTTCGAGACGTTGGCGCGGGCCGCCCGGCGGCAATTCCGGCGGCTCCTCGCGGTAGCGGCTGGCACTTGTAACAGGCTCGGCCATGACTTCGTCGGCATCACGCTTGGCGGCGGCTTCGGCGCGCTCGCGACGGGCACGGGCGCGGGCCTCCAGCGGCAGGCGGATGGCGACGAAGATAAGGTAAAGGGCGAAGGCGATCATGCCGTACATGGCCAGATCGGAAGCAGCGCGCCAGACGTTGTTGCCGACCTTGAACAGCATGTCCAGGGCGGTAATGGCGATGGCCGGGGCGAACAGCTCCTTGACCGGGTCGATGATGGTCGGGGTCAGCAGCAGCACCGCCATCAACACCCGCAGCGGCTCGCGCAGCCAGCGCCACATCCAGCCGGTGATGCGGAAACCCACCCACAGGCAGCCCAGGGCGGCCAGGGCGTACAGGCCCCAGGCGAACAGATAGTCGTTTTCGGTCATGGCGTCCGTGGAAAGGTAGGCAAACAGGCGCTTATGATAACGGCTTTTCCGCGCGCAGGCGCCCCCCAGCCAAGAGAACCCCATGTCCGCTACCGCCAACGCTTCCCCTGCACCGATCGCCCGCCAGGGCGACGGACCGGATCCCTACGCCTGGCTACAGGAGCGCGACGCCGCGGAGGTCATGGCCTACCTGGAAGCCGAGAACGCTTATCAGCAGGCGCAACTGGCCGACCAGGCGCAACTGCGCGAGCAATTGTTCGAAGAGATCAAGGGCCGCATCCTCGAAACGGATCTGTCGCTGCCCTCGCCCTGGGGCCCGTACCTGTACTACACCCGCACCACGGCGGGCGACGAATACCCGCGGCACTATCGCTGCCCGCGTCCGGCAGACGACTCGAACAGCGTCGACCAGGACCGCGAAGAACTGCTGCTCGACCCCAACGCCCTCGCCGACGGCGGTTTCCTCAGCCTCGGCGCCTTCAACGTCAGCCCCGACCACCAGCGCCTGGCCTACAGCCTCGACACCAGCGGCGACGAGATCTACACCCTGTACGTCAAGGAACTGGCCAGCGGCGAAATCCGCGAACTGCCGTTCGACGACTGCGACGGCAGCATGACCTGGGCCAACGACAGCCAGACGCTGTTCTTCACTGAACTGGACGACACCCACCGGCCCTTCCGCCTGTACCGCCACCGCTTGGGCAGCGCGGACGCCGAGGCGGTGTTCGAAGAAGCCGACGGGCGTTTCTTCCTGCACTGCTACCGGGCCAGTTCCGAGCGCCAGTTGATCCTGCTGCTCAACAGCAAGACCACCAGCGAAGCCTGGGTGCTGGACGCCAACACCCCGGAGCAGTCCTTCACCTGCCTGGCAGCGCGGGTCGAAGGCCACGAGTACTACCCCGACCACGGCCAGCTCGACGGCGAGTGGCGCTGGTTCATCCGCAGCAACCAGGACGGCATCAACTTCGCGTTGTTCCAAGCACCAAGCGGCGCGGTACCGAGCCGCGCCGACTGGCAGGTCCTGGTCCCGCACCGCGACGACATCATGCTGGAAGGCCTGACCCTCAACGCCAGCGCCCTGACCCTGAGCCTGCGCGAAGGCGGTCTGCCGATCATCGAAGTGCATCCGGCGGGGCTGCCGGTCTACCGCGTGCAATTGCCGGATGCCGCCTACAGCCTGTACGTGCAGGACAGCCTGGAATTCACCAGCCCGCGCATCCGCCTGCGCTACGAGGCGCTGAACCGCCCGGCGCAGGTGCGTCAACTGGTCCTCGCCTCGGGCGAGCAGGCCGTGCTCAAGCAGACTCCGGTGCTCGGCCCGTTCGATGCCGACGCCTACGTCAGCCGCCGCCTCTGGGCCACCGCCGGCGACGGCACGCGCATCCCCATCAGCCTGGTGCAGCGCCGCGAAGACCTCGGCCGTCCGGTGCCGCTGTACCTGTACGGCTACGGCGCCTACGGCGAAAGCCTCGACCCGTGGTTCTCCCATGCCCGCCTGAGCTTGCTGGAGCGTGGCGTGGCCTTCGCCATCGCCCACGTGCGCGGCGGCGGCGAGCTGGGTGAAGCCTGGTATCGCGCCGGCAAGCAGGAACACAAGCAGAACACCTTCGACGACTTCATCGCCTGCGCCGAACACCTGATCGCCGAGCAGGTGACCAGTGCCGGGCAACTGGCGATCAGCGGCGGCAGCGCCGGTGGCCTGTTGATCGGCGCGGTGCTCAACCAGCGCCCGGAACTGTTCAAGGTCGCCATCGCCGAAGTGCCGTTCGTCGATGTGCTCAACACCATGCTCGACCCCGAGCTGCCGCTGACCGTCACCGAGTACGACGAATGGGGCAACCCGCAGGAACCGGAGGTTTACGCGCGGATCAAGGCCTACGCGCCGTACGAAAACGTGAAAGCCCAGGCCTACCCGTCCATGCTGGTGATCGCCGGCTACAACGACAGCCGCGTGCAGTACTGGGAAGCGGCCAAGTGGGTGGCGCGGCTGCGGGTGACCCGCACCGACGACAATCCCCTGCTGCTCAAGACCGAACTGGGCGCCGGCCACGGCGGCATGAGCGGGCGTTATCAGGGCCTGCGCGACGTGGCGCTGGAATATGCCTTCATCCTGAATGAGCTGGATGTGGTGTAAATCGCGTTTTCCGTTGTCAGAGCTTGCACCGCGACGCCAGTCGCGGTGCGATCACCACAACTCGACAACAAGAAAGACGGAACGCGATGCCTGAAGCCACCTTCCTCACCAACGAAATCCGCGACCTGTTGATGGACTGCGGCCTGTTCGACCAGCTCCTGCCCGGCGACTTCCTCGCCGCCGCCGGCTATTTCGCCCTGAGCAGCATGGACGCGGGCCAGGAGATATTCCGCGAAGGCGATGCCGGCACCTTCATGTGCATCATCGTTCACGGCCAGGTATCGGTACGCAAGACCGACGCCGACGGCCGCGAAGTGGAAATCGCCATCCTGCGCAAGGGCCGCGCCTTCGGCGAAATGGCCGTGCTGGACGGCGAGCGGCGTTCGGCCTCGTGCCTGGCCGCCAGCGATTGCCAGTTGCTCAGCCTGGGCAAGGACTCGCTGGAAAAAATGCTCAACGACGCGCCGAAAATCGCCGCGAAAATCATCCGCGCGCTGGCCGTGGCCCTGTCCAAGCGGTTGCGCATGCTCGATGGTCAACGCTTGTCGCAACAGGTCTAGCCGTCTTTCGCCCGCTCCTTGCCGGCATCCGGGGACAACCCGGGCAAGGGTTGATCCTTCGGCGGCGCGGGCAGCGGCACGGGCGGTAACAATGGCGCTCCCGGCTTGCCGGAACCGGCGCGCGGCACGACAGGCGGCGACACCTGCGGATACGGCGTCGGGGTCGCGGTTCCCGGGGCGCCGGGCACCGGTGCGATGACCCGCGGTTGCAGGTCGGCGGCCTGGGCCGTGGCGAGACTGGCCCAGCACAGCAGGATACTCGTCAGACGCATGGGGGGCTCCTGGTCGAGGTTCTACACTACAGGCTACTCCGCCGCGCAGCAGTTTGCCTGCCCAGGCGCGAGTAGTGGCGTTAAACTGGCGTCAAAACCGTAACAAGCCCGAGCAGGTATAAAAAATGACTTCCTCTTCCTCCGCTGCCGCCACCGCGCGGCTCGATCGCATTCTCGCCGACGCCAAGCGCGACGATGAGCGCGGCTATCGCCAGAAAGCCCTGAGAATGTATCCCCACGTCTGCGGCCGCTGCGCCCGTGAGTTCGCCGGCAAGCGCCTGAGCGAACTGACGGTCCACCACCGCGACCACAACCACGACAACAATCCCCAGGACGGTTCCAACTGGGAATTGCTGTGCCTGTACTGCCACGACAACGAACACTCCCGCTATACCGACCAGCAGTACTTCAGCGAAGGCTCCACCAGCACCCCGAGCATCGCCAAGGCCACCCATAACCCGTTCGCCGGGCTCGCCGGATTGCTGAAGAAGGACTGAAGTCCGACTTTTCGTACAAAGCCATGCCGGTGACCCCGTATACTCGCGCTTTTTTGCGAAGGGGCCCGGCACGTGGCGAACAAACGGTACAGCTGCATTGGCCTGTACAACCCCAAATCCCCGGAAAACGTCGGTTCGGTCATGCGCGCCGCCGGCTGCTATGGCGTCAACTCGGTGTTCTACACCGGCAAGCGCTATGAACGCGCCCGCGACTTCGTCACCGACACCAAGCGGGTGCACTACGACATCCCGCTGATCGGCATCGACGACCTGCAGAAAATCATTCCCCTGGGCTGCACCCCGGTCGCCGTGGAACTGGTGGACGGCGCTCGCCCGCTGCCGGAATACACCCACCCGGATCGCGCCATCTACATCTTCGGCCCCGAGGATGGTTCGCTGGACGACGACGTCCGCGCCTGGTGCGAAGAAACCATCTACATCCCGACCAACGGCTGCATGAACCTCGCGGCCACCGTCAACGTGGTGCTCTACGACCGCATGGCCAAGGGGTTGAACACCCGCTCCGGCCCGCGCTTCAAGTAACCGGCCACACCGATGGAACGCCGGTCGCGCACCGGCGGTCTGCTGACTATCACGTACCCGACAGGAGCATCGTCCATGTCCCAGAAGATCGAGATTCCGAGCACGCCATTCCAGAGCACGCCAGAACAGAACGTCCACGGCTGGGAGCGCGCAAGCTCCGTGGCCACCGGCGTGCTGATGGTGGGCAAGGGCTTGCGCCGCGGCGGCCTGTTCGGCCTGATCCAGATGGCGATTGGCGGCGCGGTGCTGGCCCGTGGCGTGACCGGGCATTGCGCGGCCAAGAGCCTGCTGGAGCGCGGCCGCGCCGACCTCGACCAGATCCGTTCGCGCATCGAGCGCAGCGGCAGTGAGTTGAAGGCGTTGAAGGCAAGCGCCGAGGCGGCTACGCGGGAAGCGACGGTGACGGGGAATGTGTCGCTGGTGAATCCCAAGCCGTGATTTGAATGCTGTATCGCTGACGGCGCTTCGCGAGCAAGCTCGCTCCTACATCATCCATCGATCGCAACGCCCACGGACCTGTAGGAGCGAGCTTGCTCGCGATGCACCGGCACTGAGAACCTAGGTATGTAGATCCCCACAGACCGACAACACCCACACTATTTCAACAACGAACTCTGCAACACCTCTGACTCCCGCCCCAACACACTCTCCGCCAACTGCACGAACTCCGCGGTACTCACGCTGTTCACCCGCATCAACGCACGGGTCAGGTCGTCCAGTGAGCGTTTGTTCTGGCTGTGCAAGCGTATCTCCCGGTCCAGCGCCTGCAACAGCAGCACCGCGCGGGAGATAGTCGCGCCGCTGATCTGTTCGCCACGCACGCTGGTGACCGCCTTGCCTTCCTTGTTCAGCCGCGCTTGCAGCGCCTGGTAGCGGTCATCGCTGATACCGCCAGCACGACGCAACAGTTCGATGGAGTAGTACTCGGCCAGACCCTCGGTGATCCAGTCGCTGCCCTCGCGGTCGCTGATCCGCGCGAACACCCGCACCAGCTCGCGCAACAGCGGGCTGCTGCCGTTTTCGCTGACCAGCGGCGTGGCGCTGTTGAGGAAAATCGAGTTGTTCGCCGCCCGCGCCCCGCGCCACAGGTGCTCGCGCGCGCCGACCAGCAGCAGCTTCGGCGGCGTACGCGGGAACACCGCCTGGTATTGCGGCCAGACGAAGGTCAGCAGAGTCAGCGCATCCATCCGCCGCAGCCCCTGGCCGAAAGGTCCGGCGACGCTGACCTCGGTGTCGCCCAGCCGGGTACGCCGGGCGCCGACGTTGCCGGCCAGCATCCAACCGGTGGAGCGGTCGAACAGCCGCGAGACGTTGTCGATGCGAAAACGCTGCTTGCCCACCCGCGGCCAGGCGGTTTCGATGCTTTTCCAGCCAGCGGGCAATTCCAGCGTCAGGCGCGCCACCAGTTCGGTGCCGTCCTGCTGGTCGAGGCGCGCGGGCGGCACCAGATCATCACCGCGAAACAGCGCCCACTCCGACGACAGGCGGCTGTCATGGCTGCCGTTCTTCAAACGATGGTTGAGGTGCACCCGATAGCTCAGGCTGGCCTTGCCCGGTGCCGGGCGCCAGACACCGCGCTGGTTGTCGGCCTGTTGCTGCCACGGGCCATCGGCCTTGAAATCGCTGTACAGGCCGTCCTTGCCCAGGTCGAAGTCGAGGCTGCGGACCTGCGCGCCGTCGGCGAGGGTCACGCGCACTTCGGCCTGCCCGGTCTGCGGCAGCAAGCGCACGTGGTAGTCCAGATCGACTTTTTTCGCCCAGGCGGCATTGCTCGCCAGCAACAACACGACCCACGCCAGATGGTGACGCACAGACATCGCCCGACTCCTTGTTTGAATGCGATGACCGCGAAAGCAGGCTCTACAGCAAGCCTTAGCTGGCGCGGAAAATCAGATAGTCTTCCCAGTCATCCTCGTCCACGCTCTCCTCGCTGAGCATGCGTCCGGATTGTGATATGCGCTGCTTGTGCACCTGCTCGCGGTCGCCACACACCAGATGGTGCCAGCGCGGCAGGTCCTTGCCCTCGCTGACCAGGCGATAGCCGCAGGTCGGCGGCAGCCACTTGAACTGATCCGCCTTGCCCGGAGTGAGCTGGATGCAGTCCGGGACATGCGCGAAGCGGTTGGGGTAGTCGCTGCACTGGCAGGTCTTCAGGTCCAGCAGTTTGCAGGCGATCCGCGTGTAATAGACGCTGTTGTCGTCTTCGTCTTCGAGCTTTTGCAGGCAGCACAGGCCGCAGCCATCGCAGAGCGACTCCCATTCCAGACGATCAAGCTGATCGAGGGTCTTGCGGGTCCAGAACGGTTCGGGAGTTGCCTGCATGTCGCGGTGATCCTGTTTCAAAATTCTTCTGCTCTATCGAGCGGCGCCAGTCTAGGACGAGTGCTTCGCCTTTGCCAGACCGCTTGTCAGGGTGTGTAGGACAGGCGTAGTTTTGCAAATCATTTCATACCCCCCCTGTCAGGAACCCGCATGAGCGCCAATCCTCGCGTTGCCGAATACGCCATCAACGAACAGTTCATCCAGCGCTGGTCACCGCGGGCCTTCACCGCCGAGCCGATCGCCGAAGAAACCCTGCTGAGCTTCCTCGAAGCCGCACGCTGGGCGCCGTCGGCCTACAACTCGCAACCGTGGCGTTTCCTCTTCGCCCGTCGCGACACCGCGAACTGGGAGCGTTACCTGGGCCTGCTCAACGAGTTCAACCGTAGCTGGGCGCAGCATGCCTCGGCGCTGGTGATCGTGTTGTCCAAGACCACCTTCACCGCCCCCGGCGCCAGCGAAGAAACCCCGGCGCTGTGGCACACCTTCGACACAGGTTCCGCCTGGGGTCACCTGGCCCTGCAGGCCAGCCTGAGCGGCTGGCATACCCACGGCATGGCCGGTTTCGATCAGGAACTGACCCGCAAGGAACTGAAGATCCCTGACGAGTACGTGCTGCATGCGGTCATTGCCATCGGCAAGCTGGGCGACAAGGCGACCCTGGCCGAGTACCTGCAAGCCCGTGAAGTGCCGAGCCCGCGTCGCCCGCTGAGTGAGCTGGCGGCCGAGGGTGATTTTACGCTGTAAGGCATTAGCGCTTTATCGCTGCGGTTCGGAGCACCGAACCGCAGCGATGCCGATCTCAATACCCCCGCGCGAAATCCACTTCCCCGCGCAACGCCTCTCCCGCGCCATACGCCCCCAGGTTCTCCACGAACAACCGCGCCATCGCCACCGGCGAGGTCGGCGCCGAGCTGTGCCCGGTCAGCAGCAGGCCCAGGGCCGTCCAGAACGGATGATTGCGCGGCAGCGGCTCCTGGCGGCAGACATCGATCACCGCGCCGGCCAGATGGCCTTTGGTCAGTGCGTCGACCAGGTCACCATCGACCACCGCCATGCCACGACCGGCATTGATGAACAGCGCATCGGGGTTGAAGCGGGCGAACAGCGCAGCGTCATAGATATCGTGGGTAGCCGGCGTGTCCGGCAACAGGTTGACCACATAGTCCACCTCGCCCACCAGACGGCCGAGATCGTCCAGCCCCGCCACTTCGATAAACGGCGCCAACACACGCGGCTGGCTGGCGACGCCATAGAGGTGAACGCCGAACGGCACGAGGAACTCGCCAACCTGGCAACCGATGTCACCGGTGCCCACGATCAGCACCCGGCGCCCTTCCAGGCTGCGCCCGAGGCGGCCATCCCATTTGCGCTCGACCTGGCTCATCAGCCGGCTCAGCACTTCACGTTCGTGGCCGAGCATGTAGGTCAGCACGTATTCGGCCATGACCTGGCCGAAGATACCCACGGCGCGGGTCAGGCGGTATTCACGGGGCAGGCCATGGGCCAGCAACGGCGTGATTCCGGCCCAGGTCGACTGCACCCAGTCCGGCCGGTGCCCCTGGCGCAACAAGGTCGCCAACAGGTCCGGCTGACCGAGCCAGACCGGGCAATCCGCGGCCAGACGCGACAGTTCGGCGGAATCGCCACTGGTGAGGATCTCGAGATCGGGCAGGGCCTCACGCAGCAGACGGGTGTAGAGGGCGTGATCCTGTTCGGCGATCAATACGCGCATATCGATTACAACCTTGCAAAACGGCGGGATGGCCAGCGTACGGCGGCTGGCCACATGGAGACGAAAACGGGGACGGGATCAGACCGGATCGTTGCGGCGCAGCAGTTCTTCGGGCAGGTGCTCGATGTACTCGTCCTCGAGCGGCGGCATCTGCAGGTGGTAACCCTGCTGGTCGAGGTTTTCCAGGACCTTGGCGATGTCTTCGCGGGCCAGCTTGCGCTCCGGGCTCAACACCAGGTCAAAAGCCAGTTGCGGCGTGCCGAAGGCGGGCAGCAGCCCTTCGGGCACGCGCGCCAGGCCATCGGCCTTGAGCACGTAAAGGTACATTTCGTTCTTGCGCGGGCTTTTGTAGATCGAGCAGATACGTTTCACGAGACTTCTCCAGCAGTGGCCAGGCAGTCCAGCAGCGCCTGGCCCATCCGCTCGCGGCGCCAGCCACGCAGCGAATCAGGCAATTGGTAAGGACCGTCGGGGTAACCGCTCTTGAGCAGCGCCTCGAGGGTTTTCTTGCGCAGCATCAGCTCCGGGGCGATGCTCAGGCGCTCGGCTTCGGCCTGGCCGATGGCCCGCAGTTGTTTCAGCAGCGCCGAGGCTTCGATCGGCAGCGGCTCGGGCACGGCCGGCGGCCACTCGGACGGCGGCAGGCTGCCGGTGCGCTTGATCAGGTCAAGGAGGAACTCGCCGTCCTGGCGCAGGGTGCGCGGGTGCATGTCTTCGATACGGGCCAGCGCCGCCAGGTTGTCCGGCTGGGTCCGGGCCATCGGCCACAGCGCGTGCTCACGCACCACGCGGTTACGCGGCAAATCACGCGCCCGGGCCTCGCGCTCGCGCCAGGCACACAGTTCGCGCAGCACCGCCAACTGGGCGCGGGACAGTTTCCAGGCCAGCTTGGCGTCGCGGTACAGCTCAAAGGGATCGACATCGCGGCGCAGTTGCAGCACCAGTTCGGCGCCGTCGTCCAGCACCCAGGCGTTCTTGTCGTCGCTCAGCTGCGGACGCAGGCGCACGTACAACTCGGCCAGGTGCACGGCGTCTTCCGCAGCGTAGCTGATCTGGGTTTCGGAGAGTGGGCGTTGCAGCCAGTCGGAGCGGGTCTCGCCCTTGGGCAGTTCAATGCCCAGCACTTCCTGAACCAGCCGCGAGTACCCCATGGAGAAGCCGAGGTTGAGGTAACCGGCGGCCAGTTGGGTGTCGAACAGCGGCGCCGGCAGGCTGCCGGTCAGGCGCAGGAGGACTTCGAGGTCTTCGCTGCAGGCGTGCAGCACCTTGGTGACGGCGGGATCTTCGAGCAGTTCGGCCAGCGGCTGCCAGTCGTTGACCCGCAGCGGGTCGATCAGAAAGGCGCGTTGCCCATCACCGACCTGGATCAAACCGGCTTTGGGATAGAAGGTGTCGACCCGCATGAACTCGGTGTCGAGTGCCACGAAGGGCAGTTGACGCCACTGCTGGCAATGCTCCGCCAGGCTGCGGTCGTCAGAAATCCAGTGAATATCGATGGCCACAAGGCTCTCCCACGAACAATGGCGCGCAGTATATACGGCACAGGCCACTGCCGGGAAACCGCCCGACAGCCCTCTCCCTATGGTTTGTAAGAGAAGCAGACGAAGCGGCTTTTTGCATCCGACTCAGGAGGTAGTCCCTTTCGGCCGGCAACCGGCGAACAGGTCCAGTTGCGGGTTGTACAGGGCGGTTTTCACCTGCAACAGGCCGAGCATGGAGTGGAACAGGTTGTCCTGGCTCAGCGGTTGGTCACGCTCCTGTTTCAGGCAGTCGACATCCACGCCGAAGCTGCTGCGGTAGTTGTCGGAGAACCAGGCCAGCATCGGCACATGTTTCTGTTGCTCCGGCGCCACCATGTAGGGCGTGCCGTGCAGGAACAGGTTGTACTCGCCCAGCGACTCGCCGTGGTCGGACAGGTAGAGCATCGCCGTGTCCACCTTGTCCTGCTTGCTGCGCAGCAGGTCGATCAGCGAGGCCAGCACGTGGTCGGTATAGGCCAGGGTGTTGTCGTAGCCGTTGATGATGCTCTGCCGGTCGCACTGGTTCAGCGCGTTGCTGTGGCAGACCGGGGTGAAGCGCTCGAACTGCGCCGGGTAGCGCTTGTAGTAATCCGGGCCATGGCTGCCCATCTGGTGCAGGACCAGCACGGTGTCTTCCTTCAGGTCGTCGATGCGCGCGGCCAGGTCCTTGAGGAGGATTTCGTCATGGCATTCGCTGTCGGCGCACAGGCCCGGCTCCTTGAGGTTGCTGACATCCTCGAAGTGCACCCGGTCACAGGTGCCCTTGCAACCGGACTGGTTGTCCCGCCAGTACACCGCCAGGCCGGCGCGCTGGAGCATGTCGAGCAAGCCTTCCTGGTTTTTCGCGGTCGTGGCGTCGTAGGTCTTGCGGGTCATGCCGGAGAACATGCAGGGCACCGACACCGCCGTCTCGGTCCCGCAGGAGGTGACATTGCTGAACGCCACCAGGCCCTGCTCTTTCGCCAACTGTGGCGTGGTGTCACGGCTGTAGCCGAGCAGGCCGAAGTTTTCCGCCCGGGCACTCTCGCCCACCACCAGCACGGTCAGCGACTTGCGAGGATGGCCAGCCCAGGCCGGCGACAGCGTGGCGTCTTCGCCGATCGTGCGGAACGACTGGGTCGCCCCGCCGACTTTTTCCCGTACATAGTTCACCGAGGCGCCGATGTAGTTGCTCGGCACGACCATCAGGCGCAGTTCATGGTGATTGCGAAACAGCGAGGCCAGGCCCTGATAGTTGAGCATCGCCACCGCCGCGAGGATCAACAGGCTGGCCAGGCCAACCCATAACTTGCGCAACAACTCGCGGGGCAGACTGCGGAAGTTGACGGGTGTCCTGAGCAAAATAAAGGTCGGCACCACGCCCAATAAAACAATATAAACAAGCAACTTCAGCGACAGCAGATCGCGCACTTCCGTCACGTTGGTTTCCACGGTATTGCGCAACATGCCGATATCGATCAGCACGCCGTATTGATTCATGAAGTACGCCACCCCGGCGCTGACAATAAACAGCAGCGCCAATAGCGGTTTGAGGGTTTTGCGAAACGTCAGCACGGTCAGTACGAAGTTGAAGGCGCACAGCAACAACACGCCGAACGCCAGCCGCAGCAGCAGCCCGTGAGTGTCGCCCTGGAGCACCGTGGAAACGTGCGCCCACAGGACCGAGTTGAAACCGAGCAACAGATAGACACTGGCAAACAGCGTCACCCACTCGGGACGCAACGACTTTATTTTCAACATGACGTTTCGCTTATGTAGAGTTCCCCGCCGAGACCGTTGCGGCCCCGCCTTTTACCGGGCGAACTTTAAGCAGCCATTCATCAATTTTCCGTGAAAAAAGCGCGAACAAACAATGTTCTGGATGAAGCTTTGTTAATCCTCGCCGTGCGTTCAGCCGCGGTTCAGAAACAGCGGCTGTTTTTTAGCTGACGTCAGGCAGGCAAACGCACTTTGGAATAAGAATCGCGATCGATATCGAGAATTTCCACGCACAACTGAATATCCACACCCGCCTGGGCCGGAACCACATCCTTCAGCGCCTCCAGCAGGCTGGCGGAGAGTTGCCGTTTGATTTCCGGAGAGCGGCCGCTCAACAACGCCAGCTTCACATGAACAAACGCCCGCTCCAGCGGAGCGATGCCGACCCGGAACACCTCATGGGCCACGGCCCGGCTCTTGATATCCAGCTCGTCGCTGAACTGGCCGCTGGCGACCAGCGCACTGTTCAGGCGCAACAGCGCTTTGTCGGTGTCGAGGGTGCGCAGGTTGGCGCTGTACTCCAGATGCAGTTGGGGCATTTCGGTTTCCTGAGGCGGGACAAAGAGCCACAGCCTACTCCAGCTACCCATCCCGACAAAGGCAACTATCCTGAAGATTCACGCCCTCAACCTCAGGAGAACCGTAACCATGCCGGTTAAGCACGATTTACTCGCAGACCTGCAACTGACCCGGGAAGCATTCGAGGACCACAAGAAAAAAGACCCGCACCTGGGCAGCCTGCACCAACACTACCTGAGCAAGGACAGCGAAGTGGTCGAGGCCGAACGGGACGGCAGCCCGGATGACAAGGTCACCAAATTGCGCAAAGAGCGCCTGCTGATCAAAGACCAGATCGTCGCCCACCTGAAACCCTGAACCCGCCCCGGCGCTGACGCAGGCGAGTTCCTCCCCGCGTCAGCGCGACGCCAGACGCAAGGCTTCCAGCGCCTCATAAGACGGTCGCGTCCAGAACTCGATCCGTTCCCGCAATACGTCCGATGCCTCGTCGCGCTTGCGCTGGCTGTCCGGCACGAACGCTTCCGACGGCTGCTTGGCGTGCAGCCCGGCCGCCCGCAGGGCGAGCTGCGCGTCCTCACGGCCAAGACCGAAAAAGCCCGCCAGATGCTCGCCCATGCTCCCCGGCAATTCGGTGTAGTTGACCAGCAGGTTGCCCTCGGCACGGCTGTGTTCCAGGCCCGCCGCCAGCATCAGGCCGAGGCGCCGGGCGATCTCGTCTTCTCGCCCGCCCATGCCCTGGTCACCATCGAGCCACGCCGAACCGAGCATGCCGGGAATCATCTGCATCCCGCCCCGACGCATATGGGAAACGGCGATCTCCAGCGGCTCACGGTACAGGTACAGCCACGGCACCTCGGGGAAGCACTCACGCAACAAGTGCCGCTCACGGATGTTCCAGGCGTCGAGCTTGATCACCAACGCCCGCTCCTGCCCGCCGCGAACCTGGCCATAGGCCGAGAGCAGGCCGCGAATCGCCGCCAGGCGTGTTTCGTGGGGCAGTTCCGCACGCAGCAGGATGTCCAGCGCGGGCGGCTCGGACACCACCACGTGGCTGTCCAGTTGCGCGAGCATCTGGCTGATCAGGGTCGAGCCACACCGCGACGCGTGATAGACGAACGCGCTCGGCGCCACGCCCGGACACTCCGCCTGCCATTGGCTCAACGCGGCAAGGGACGTCTGCCGGCGGAACGCCTGGTTGAACGGCAGGGACAAAGCATCGTCCACCGAGTCGCGGAAAAACGGCTGGTCCAGCCGCTGCTGGCCAAACCAGCACCAGTCCACGCGCCATTCCGGCCCGTCCTGCCAGACGCTGATCGGCAACCAGCCCTGCAAATTCAGACTTTCCATTGATCACTCCAGCGAGCACGTCCTACGCGCATGGCCGACCGCACCTGGTCACGGCCAAAGATGAAGCCCTGTTCGCTCGCCAGCGTCAGCGTCCGCTCGACGAAGGCGTCCTTGTCGCGCAGCGCCTGCAAGGTCGCGCTCGCCTGCGGGTGCTGCTCCAGCCAGCGGGCGAAGTCGGCGAACGCCTGGGCGAAGCGCCCCACCCCGGCCGCGGGGGTGGTGGCCAGCCCGCTGTCGATCGCCGCGTCGAGCCAGGGCCCGGGACGACAATCGATGACCAAGTGGATACGCGGGCTGCAATCGTGGTTCTGCACGCTGTGCGGACGGTCGAGATCGAGAAACCAGCACTCGCCCGCCTGCATCGGCACCCGCCGGCCTTCGAGCATGAAATCCACCTCGGCGGGGGTCAGCAGCGGCACGTGAAGGCGCATGTCGGCGTCCGGGCCGCCGAGGTCATAGTCACGGTGCTCGTGAATATGCCCGCCCGGCCCCAGGCGCATCAGCCGGGCATTGCGGATGTCCACCGACAACCCGCGCAGGCCTTGCTGCCAGCGTGGGTCGCGCACCCAGGGCTGGCGCTCGACCGCGGGGCCGTCGCCGTGGGTCAGTTCACCCGTGGCATCCGCCGGGGAGATCAGCGCAATGCCGCTCCAGTCGCCCTCGAAATAGCGTTGGTTGAAATGCCCTTGCCACAGTTGCTCATCGAGATCCGCCAGCGCCGCCAGCAAAGGCGCCAGGTCGATCGGCACCGGCAAACGTGAGAACGCGGGGCGGCGCGCGGCGCCATCCCGGGAAAACCTGGAATCCATACCCTGGCCCCTCTACCCGACTCCCATTGGAATGCGGCCCAGTCTAGGGCCGGCGCATCGGCCGTCAAGCAAAATGCCATCACCTGTCGCGGCGACAGCTTCGTTGATCCGCGCCTGTCAGGCCTGGCGGAAAATCAGATACTCTCGGCAACCGCTGTCGTGGTCATGAACCCGCGCTCGCTGCCGACACAGTGATTACCGCCTTCCCGTGAAAGCAGCCACGGGTCCAGGCCTTTGAACACCACGCCCAAATTCGAAGCGATGACTATGCACCCTATTTACCTGAACCTCGGTTGCGCCGATCACCCACGCCAGGGCTTCTTCAATATCGACCTGGACGCACCGGGCGCGGACCTGCACCTCGAACAGGGCAAGGCCCTGCCGTGGGAGCGCGGCACGGTTCCGGGTATCTACAGTGCCCATCTGCTCGAACGCCTCGGCCGCAACCAGGGCATTCGCCTGCTGCATGAGTGCCGCCGGGTGCTGCAACCGGGCGGAGTGATCCGCCTGGTCACCACCGACCTCAAGGCCCTGATCGACGATTACCTCAGCGACCGCCCCGATCCCTCGGCACCGGGCATCGGCCGCGGCGAACGCCTCAACAACGCCTTGCGCCAGCAGGCCTGGACCTACGACGAAGCGGAACTGACGCGGATCTGCAAGATGGTCGGCCTGGAGCCGCTGACGGTTACCGCGCCAGGCGCGAGCAGCGACCCGGCCCTCAGCGGCCTGGAATCCGCCGCGCCGGGGCAACTGGTGCTGGAGTTCCGCAAGCCACTGCGCCAGTTGGCCGCGGACGCCGAGCCACTGGTCAGCATCGTCATGCCGACCTACAAGACCCAACACCTGCACCAGGCCCTGGAAAGCGCGCTGAACCAGACCTACCGGAACCTGGAAATCCTCGTCTGCGACGACTGCCCCACCGATGCCATCGAAACCATCACCGCCGAGTACGGCAAGTTCGACCCGCGCATCCGCTACGTGCGCAACCCGGACGCCGGCAAGGACATCGGCCGCCTCAACCATGTGCTCTGCATGAACGAGGCCCGCGGCGAGTTCATCAAGTTCCTCAACGACGATGACCTGCTCGATCCCGAATGCGTGGAGCGGATGATCAAGAGCTTCAGTGACTACCCGGATATCACCCTGGTGACCTCCAAGCGCCAGCGCATCGACGAGTACGACGCGCCACTGCCGGATATCGCCGCGACCCAGGCGCCGGTGGCCGCTGACTCGATGATCGAAGGGCTGTCGCTGGGCACCGCGCTGATGCTGTCGCAGATCAACTTCGTCGGCGAGCCGAGCACGGTGATGTTCAGGCGCGATGACATGATCGAGGTCACCCCGGACTTCATGTCGGTGGACGAGCAACCCATCGCCTGGGCCTCGGACGTGGCGATCTTCCTCAACCTCGCGTTGAAGGGCAACACGGTGTACCTGACCCAGCCCTTGAGCAGCTTCCGCATTCACGGCGAGCAGTGCCAGGTGTTGTACGGCGCCGCGGCTCAGGGCGAATCGCGGCGGTGCTGGGAAATCATGCGCAGCTTCTGGGCCCGCCATGAATTCGACAAAGCGCTCTGAACATCCCGGGCCATGCACGGCTCTGACGAAAGACAGGTCGACCGGCACACGCCGGCAACCACGGAAAACCATCATGACGATGCGCAGCCTATGAGCGACAGGGAACCGATTTTCGTGACCCAGCCCGCGCTTCCCGACCTGGAAGCCTTCATTCCCTACCTGCGGGAGATCTGGGACCGGCGCATGCTGACCAACGGCGGCCCGGTGCACCAGCGCCTCGAAGCCGCCCTGTGCGAGTACCTCGGTGTCGAGCACCTCTCGTTGTTCTGCAACGGCACTCAGGCACTGATTACCGCGGTGCAGGCGGCGGGGCTCAGCGGCGAAGTGATCACCACGCCCTACTCCTTCGTCGCCACGGCGCACTCCCTACTGTGGAACAACCTCAAGCCGGTGTTCGTCGATATCGACCCCGACACGCTCAACCTCGACCCGGCGCGGATCGAAGCCGCGATTACCGACAAGACCACGGCGATCATGCCAGTGCACTGCTACGGCCATCCGTGCGACAGCGGAGCGATTCGCCAGATCGCCGAGCGCCACGGCCTCAAGGTGATCTACGACGCCGCCCACGCCTTCGGTGTTCGCGACGATGCCGGCAGCCTGCTGCGGCACGGCGACCTGTCGGTGCTGAGTTTCCACGCCACCAAGGTCTTCAGCACCTTCGAAGGCGGCGCCATCGTCTGCCCCGACGAGGCGACCAAACGTTATATCGACCAGTTGAAGAACTTCGGGCTGTCCCGCGACGGCAGCACGGTGGAACACACCGGCAGCAACGGCAAGATGAGCGAAATCCACGCCGCCTTCGGCCTGCTGCAACTGGAGCATCTGGACGCGGCGCTGGACAAGCGCCGGCAGATCGACCAGCGCTACCGCAATGGCCTCGCCGGTGTCCCGGGCATCCGCTGCATCGATGGGGTCGGCGAACACACCGGCAACCAGGCCTATTTCCCGATCCTGGTGGAACCGGCCTATCCGCTGGCGCGGGACGCCCTGTTCGAACACCTCGCCGCCCACAACATCCATGGCCGGCGTTACTTCCAGCCGCTGATCAGCAGCCTGCCGATGTACTGCGACGCACCTTCGGCCAGCCCCGCCAACCTGCCAGTGGCCAACCGGGTGGTGGAACAGGTGATCTGCCTGCCGATCTATCCGAACCTGGAACACGAAACGGTGGACTTCATCGTCAGCCTTATCGCCGGAGCCGCTGCATGACCGCACTGGCGATCATGCAGCCGTACCTGTTTCCCTACATCGGCTACTGGCAACTCCTGCACGCGTCGGACTGCTTCGTGGTCTACGACGACGTGAACTACATCAACCGTGGCTGGATCAACCGCAACCGGATCCTCATCAACGACGAGCCGGGCCTGATCACCCTGCCGCTGCTGCAGGCCTCGCAGAACCGCAAGATCCGCGACATCGAAATCGCACCCGCCGGGCAATGGCAACGGCGCCTGCTGCGCAGCATCGAAATGGCCTACCGCAAGGCGCCCTGTTTCGACGAGGTGTTTCCGCTGATCGAGCAGATCCTCAGCCACGAGGACAGCAACCTGGCCGGATTCCTTACCCACCAGTTGCGCACCCTCGCCGGCTTCATGGGCCTGGAAACGCGGATCGTGTCCAGTAGCCAGATCTACCAAAACAGCCAGTTGGCGGCGCAGGCGCGGATCCTCGATATCTGTCGCCAGGAGCAGGCCACGACCTATATCAACGCCCAGGGCGGGCGCGCATTGTATGACCCGGCGGCGTTCACCGAAGCGGGCATCGACCTGCGCTTCATCGCCATGCGCGCGCTGCCCTACCGGCAGCGCGGCGAAGGCTTCACGCCGTACCTGTCGATCATCGATGCGTTGATGGAAGTCGGACCGGAAGGCATCAGGCCGCACCTGGCGGCCTTCGATTACCTCTGAGGTTCAGGCCTCACAGACCACGAAGACACTCGCGGTGAGGTCGGGGTACTTCATCCCCAGCTTGTAGCAGCCATCGAAGAACCCATCGTCGATGATGCCGGCGCGGTAGGCCGCGTCGAACTGGAAGTTGGCCAGCGGCTTGAACAGGATGCCGCCACGCTGCGGCACCTGGAAACCGGCTTGCAGCGCTTCGTGTTCGAGGGTGTCGAGGCTGTAGGTGCAACGGTGGCCGTGCGTGCGCTCGCCCTCGGTGACCGCGGCGTTGAAATCGATCATGCCCATGCCCACCGCAATCTGCCGCGACGCCGCGTTGGCGTTGGGCACCACGATGAACAGCCGGCCACCCGGCGCCAGCCACTGGCGGATTTTCTTCAGCACCGGCTGCGGCTCGGTCAGGTGTTCGAGGGTGTGGATCAGGAAAATATTGTCGTAACGCTGCTCCAGTTCGACCTCTTCGAACTGGCCGAGAATGAACGTCGCGCGCTCGCCGACATTGGTCCGGGCGATCTCGATCAGGTCCGAAGCGCCTTCGATCACCGTGACGTCATCAAAGACCTGCAGCAGCTTCTTGGTGAACTCGCCGTGATAACAGCCCATCTCCAACGCATTGCCAGGGCGGAAATGGCAAGCCAGCGCCTTGATCATGTAGTTGCGGTGGATGTAGTCGAAGTCGTAGGCGTACAGGCGGTTTTCCGTGTCCTGGTACTCGGTGTTCAGATCGCGTGACATGGTCAGCCCTGGTTGGAGTGGTACATGCGCTTGGCCGGCGGCTGATACCACTCGTCCAGCGTGGCGGGCACCCGCGCGTTGTAGCCGATGACCTGGCGCAGCGTCTCGTCGAAGTCCGGGCCGCGGTCATAACCCAGCGCTCGCGGGTAGTCGAACTGCTGCTTCATGAACGGTTTGGAAAACATCGGCGTGACCGAGCGACGCACCACATCGGTTTCATTGCTGCCACCGGCATGCCAGACGTTGGAGTTGAACATCAGGATGCTGCCGGCCGGCGCGATGGCCTGCTCGGCATGCGCCTTGAAATACTCGTCGCTCGGTTTGGCCTCGGCCTTGTGCGAGCCGGAGAGCATCCACGTCGCGCCGTTGTCGGCGGTGAAATCGTCGAGCATCACCA
The DNA here is from genome assembly GCF_025466035.1 of Pseudomonas sp. 20P_3.2_Bac5. Classification (NCBI taxonomy): domain Bacteria; kingdom Pseudomonadati; phylum Pseudomonadota; class Gammaproteobacteria; order Pseudomonadales; family Pseudomonadaceae; genus Pseudomonas; species Pseudomonas sp. 20P_3.2_Bac5. The sequence goes on from NZ_JANLOA010000068.1 coordinate 91,206, forward strand.
GAGTATTCAGCAGCAGCGTGGTTTCCCCGGAGTAGGAGCGGATATCGCGGTGCACCCGCTGCGCGTAAGACACGCTGTCGCGGGTGTTAATGGCGCCACCGAAGGAATTGAGGATGAACTGGCCGCCGAAGTGACGCTCGATGAAAGCGTAGATCGGGTAGGCCTTCAGGCAATCCAGAAAGCTGTCGAACTGGCCGACCAGGTGGTGCACCGTGTAGCTGGTGTCCTGGTCGATGCCGTTCTTGATCTGGTAGTCGCGACAGATGGCGTAGGCCTTGTGGATGTCATCACTCATCTGCTCAACGATGGCGAGGGAGATGGCCTTTTCAAAAATGACCCAACCCTGTTCTGCCATCCGCTGGTCGAACTCCTCAATGGAAATCATGGCTGTCCTTACTTGATCGTGACGATGCACTTGGAGGGGTAAAGCTCACACTTCTCTAACGTGTATTCACCGGGCTGGAACACTTCCTTGAAAGCCAGGGCCTCGCCCGGCGATTCCGGCCAGGTCAGTTCGTCCATCAACAGAACGCTGCCCGAGACCAGGTGCGGCTTGACCGCCTTCAACGCGGCCAGGGTCGGTTCGTACAGGCCCATGTCGAAATAGGCGAAAGCAACGATCGCCGAGGCGTTGGTCTTGAAGTACTCCGGCGCGGTCTGGCACACATCGCCGGCGACCAGCGAATGAACACCGCGCTTGTGCCCGAGCACGTTATTGCCTTCGTGTACCTGCAGCAGTTCGTTCAGGTAATCCTTGTAGGTGGCCTCGGTGGAATAGGAGTTCTCGATCCACACGCCACTTTCCTTGCGGTCTTTTTCGCCCGGCGCGGAATAGCCTTCGAACGTATCGAAACCAACGATCTGCCGTTGCTTGTTGAATGGCTCGTACATCGCGCGCAGGTTTTCCAGCAATACGAGATTGTGGCCGTACCAGGTGCCGAACTCGCAGATCATCCCGGGGATGTGCTTGAAGCGCTTGTACAGGTCACTAAGCACGATGAACTTCACCAACACCGAACTGCGGGTATACAAGCCGATATTGAACAGCAGGTCGTCATCGGACAGCGGGCTGTTGAGAAACATGTCACGCAACTTGTCGCGGAACGCGTACTGCAGGTCCGACGCGGTGGATTCGAGTTTGTAGACGTCGTCTTGAATATTCGGATTACTCATCATCACTCCACAGCGCCAGGCCGAAGCCGCTGGTGCCGAAACGGTTGCCGTTGTACAGCATGTATTTGTTGCCGCCGGTCTCGAAAATGAACGGGTAGCAAGTCATCAGCGAGTCCCAACCCTCTTGCGACGGTGGAATGCCATCGTCATCGAAGCGGGTCCAGGTCTTGCCGTCGACGGATTCGGCGTAGCGAATTCGGTAAGAGCCGGCGCCGTTGCGGTAGTCCTCGGACGCCCGGGAACAGAACCACATCTTGAACAGGCCGTCTTCCTTGATCACGCACGGACGGGAGAACGCCTCGGTCTCGAAACGCGACGCCAGGCACTGCTGCGGGAAACGGGTGTATTCGTAACCGTCCTTCGACTCGGCGTACTTGATCACGTACAGCGGCTCGTACTTGCCGTTGACCTCCAGCCAGCGGGTGCCGGAGACGTACCACATCTTCCACAGCCCCTCGTCGTACAGCACGGTGGGCGTCACGGCCAGGTAAGGCTCGGTGGCGGTACGGTCCATGATCGGGCCTTCGAACAGCTTCTCGAAGTGCAGCCCGTCGTCATCGGAGACCGCAACGCCCATGGCATTGTGGTACGGCACCGTCAGACGCTGGTTCCAGCCGCTGTAGTACAGGTAGGTACGACCGTCCTTCTTCACCGCGTAGCTGGGCATCACCCCTTCGTCGTCGAAGGTGCCGGGCAGGCCGAAACCGAGGCACGGCTCGCGGTGGCGGGCGACGACCTTGCGCGGGTCCTGCTTGTCCAGGTCGACCGCGTAACACAGGCTTTTCCCCGCGGCATTGCGGGTGGAAATGAACACCCGTATGACATCGTCCAGCACCAGTGCCGTCGGCACCTGGGCATGGGAGCCGACCCAGTCGATATCGGGATCGAAGGTTCTACCGAGTTTTTTCCAGGCCATGTTCTAAAAATCCAGTTCCTGACTGCTTTTGACCGCCCGCGCGGGCGCGCCGATATACAACTGCCAGGGTTGCGTGTCTTTGGAAATCAATGCGCCCATGGCGACACAGGTGCCTTCGCCAATGGTGCAGTTGTTGGTGATGGTCGCGTTGACCCCGAACCATGAATACGCGTTGACCAGACAGTGCCCGGAGAGGACCACATGGGAGGCGAAGAACACATGGTCCTTGATCTCGCCATGGTGACCAATGTGGTTGCCACTCCACATCACCACGTTGTTGCCGATCGTCGTGAACGGTTGCAGGGTGTTGTCTTCGAGGATGAAGCAGTTCTCGCCGATGACATTGTCATTGACCGTGGCATTCGGGCTGACATACGAAATGAAGTCATAGCCCTTGTCCTTGCCCTGGATATAGACCGACTCGCGCAGACGGTTCATCTTGCGTCCGGTCATGGGGGCGAAGAGCTTGTATTCGGTACTCGGAAAATAGTCCTGGAGGGATTCGAACGGCACTACCGGCAGCCCTTCGAACAACTTCGACTCCGGGATATAGCGCTCATTCACGGTGAACGCGACGACTTCCACCGTAGGGTCTTTTTTCAGGTAGTAGTGCGCCAGTTGCGCGGTATCCAGAACCCCGAAAATCACAACTTTCTGCATCGTGGTCTCCAAGGTCTTCAAAAATGAGTCAGGTCAAAAGGGCCTGTGTAACGGGCTGTGTATACTGCGCCCACCTTAACATTGTCACTGGTGTAACGAGATAGGACTCCGGGCAGATGGGCAAGATTCTTGATCAAGGTCAAATCCGCTTTTACAAGGAAAACGGCTATCTGGTGGCGGAGGATATTTTCGACCCGCGGCACCTCGATGAAACGCTGGAGCACTTCAACCTTTCGTTCGCCCAACAACTGGAGCGCCTGTCGCTGCCCATCGCGAGCGGGCCGACCCTGGATGCATTGCATCGGAACATGGCCGCTCTGCTGAGCGCGAGCATTCCGCTGTACCTTGCCACCCTGCGCATGTGCTCGAAACTCTATGGTGTCTATCGCCTGATGGCGGCCGAGCGTCTGCGCGATGCCACCGCCGATCTGGGCATCAGCACCCCGTTGTTCCAGACCACCCCGGTGTTGCACCTGATGTCGAAACGACTGGTTATCCCCGGCGGCTACCAGGGCTTCGATGTCCATCAGGACTGGACCTCGGTACAAGGCAGCTTGGACACTATCACCACCTGGATTCCGTTCATGGACATCGACGCCAGGCTGTTCACCATGGAAGTCATTCCGAAAAGCCATTTGCAGGGGCTGCTCAGCGGCACCCAGGAACAACATGTGCTGCGGGTCGATGACCGGCATTTCAACGACGAAGACTTCATACCTGTCTGTGTCGGCAAGGGCGGCGTGTGCTTGATGTCGAATTTCACCATTCATCGCTCTTCCCGCGAAGGTGACGAGCGGATCCGCATCTCCATCAGCGGCCGCTACGAGAATGCCAGCGAACCGACATTCATCGAGCGCGAGTATCCCTTCACCCAGCACAAGTCGATGCAACGTGGTTTCATTACCGAGCATTTCCCGAGCGTCGAACATGTGCGCGATACCTATTCCACCGAGAAAAGCTGATGGACAACAGCAATCCCTTTCCAGCACTGATCGCTTATTTCGCCGCCAAGCGGGCGATGTTCCAACAGGAAAAACACAGCATCACCCGTCTCGCCCTCGGGTCCTCCCACGGCGACTTCGCGTTCGATCCAGCGTATTGCCCCGGCGCGTTCAACCTGTGCAGCCGCTCCCAGGATTTTCGCCACTCCCTCGCGCTTTACCAGTACGCCGCCAGCCAGGCACCAAGCCTGGATACGCTGATCGTTTTCTACTCACTCTTCTCGCCGGGCAACGTGCTGGAGCAGTCACCCAGCGAAAAGACCCTGGCACCGCTGATGAACGAAGTGTTCCGGCTTGGGCAACGCTATGACGATACGCAACTGATGGAGATTGCTGCCCAACTGGAAGGCAGGTTGGAGGCAATCGACGACACACTCGGCGGGAAGTCCGGTTTTTTGCCGCAACACCAGAAAGGCTTCATGCCAGCAGACTACAGCGTGCAACAGCGGGTCGAGGATCACCTGCGGCTCAACCGCAAGGAAGATGGCAATCAGTACCTGGCTCAGTTGCTGATGCTGGCCGCCGAACGCGGTCACCGGGTGCTCCTGGTGATTCCACCGATGCACCGCGATTACCAGGCCGTCGCCGGCCCGGACTCGCCCCATCTGTTCCGCGGCGCGTTCGAATTGCAGCAGCTGATGGACTGCCTGCGCCCCGGCTTCAACATGAACATCCTCGACTGCTACGCCGACGCTGACTTCGTCGACGAACACTTTGGCGACTACGACCATCTGCTACCCGAGGGCGATGGTGCCCCGCTCCTGTCGACGAAGATCGCTCAGAGCATCACGACGTCCTGATCGACGTACGGTAGCCGGGTATGGCTGGACAAGTCGCCGGCCTGCAGCGCCGCCCGCTCAGGCGATGCGATACACGGGAGTGGAGTCGGGGAGATTCGCCGGACAATGCGCAAACGCCAAGTGATGTTTGGCTGATGCTGGGCGGGCACGCACCGTGGAGCGGCGCAGTGTGGACTGTAACCTCAACCGTCATGTGCAGAGCATGTTCACCCGCCTGCACATGAACGGCATTACCGATTACTTGTTAGCTGGCCGTTTGAATCAATATCACTGCCGTTCCTGTGTTATTGGAGCAACCGTCATCACCAATATAGGCATAGAGCGTCATGTTGGCTTGTGGCACATCGACCACAGACGGGTTGGCCGTGACCAAAGCCCCCCACCGCGCGCTCCCCCAGCCCTGCAAGAACACCGTATCAGCCAGGCAGCCTCCCGACAGATCGCCGTTTGAACAACTCATGCTGTTCGATACCAGCGAAAAAACATAGCGACCCGGAGCAAGCTGAATTTTTACCGGCGTGCCATGTGTTACCGGGCCAAACGGACTGGAAAGGCAATTGCTATTAGCGTCGATTGTGACAGAGGTAGCAGCCACACACGCCAAAGGAGCGGCGAAGACGAGTGCTGCCGCGAGAAGCTTTGCGTACATTAATTACATCCTTTCAAAAAATGTAGGTGATGGGTAATTCCATCAAGCGGAACATCATGATTCCGGCGTTGACCAGCAACTGGCTGACTTGTCGGTGAGTAACCCTCATCAGCACAGGAGCTGCGCTAATTTATCGCAGCGGACAGGGGAATGAAAAGCAAGGTTTCGGTGAACCGGCGTTTTTCAACGAGGTCTTCCCGCACTCAGTCAGGCTCCAACTTTGCGCTCGCGCAGGGTCAGCCAGGTCGTCGCGCCGACGATTACCGCGATGCCCAGCAGCTCATTGCCAGCCGGAACATCGGCCCAGACCAGGAATCCGATCAGGCTGGCAAAGACCAGGGTCGAGTACTCGAAGGGTGCTATCAGTGTGGCGGGCGCATTCTGGTAGGCGAACGTCAGCAGAATCTGCGCCGCGCCGCCCAGCAACCCGATCGCCACCAGCACCGGCAACTCCTCCAGGGAAGGCACGACGCTGTCGAACCATAGCGACAACGCCCCCGCTACAGCCCCGAACACCGTGAAGTAAAACGCCACCGCACTGCCCTTTTCTTCACCGGACATGGTGCGGATGGAAAGCAGGGCGGCGGCCGTGGCCACAGCGCCCGCCAGAGCGATCAGCACACCCGGCTCGACACTGCCCGCGCCCGGCAGCACGATGAGATAGACACCGAGAAAACCGCACAGCAAAGACAGCCATCTGCCACGGCTGACCGACTCGCCGAGAAACAACATTGCAAACAGGCCGATGAACAGAGGCGCCGTGTACGTCAGCGCGGTGGCCGTGGCCAATGGCAACAAACCCACCGCGGCGAAACAGAGCACCTGCGAAGCGGTGCCGAAGGTACAGCGGCGCAAATGTGCCCCGACATTGCGGGTACGCAGAGCACCCCACTCCCCGAGCCAGTGGATCAACAGGAGGATAGGGATCAAGGCGAACAGATTACGTACGAACAGGATCTGTCCCACCGGATAATCCTGTCCCAGGCCCTTGATCAAGCCGTATATCCCGGCAATCAACAGCGCTGAAACCAGCTTGCAGATAATCGCGCGCCTGACCGCACTCATAGCGCTGCGCTTTCCGCTCCAACACTGGCGAGAATGTCGTCCCGCGAGACGTTCTCCAGGCCAAGAGCGCGAAGATTACGGCCTTGGGCCAGGTAATCGGTGTTGTTGACCGCGGAGGCCAGCCGAATGATCGAGCCAATCATCGAACAGTCCACCCCAATCTGCTGACCCAACTCGAACCAGGGCACCAGCACATAGGGAACATCCTGGGAAACGAAGCGATGACGCATATGGTCCGGCGCCATGTGCAAGGCATTGTGCTCAGGCGAATTACTGGCGAACTCGTTGAAACTGGTGAATGAACGGCCATAAAAACCATTGAGAATGTCCACCACTGAGCGGGTGTGCAGACCAAAACCACGTGCGATACCTTGCCGCTCCTGATCGAGTTGTTCGGCCACCTTGCCGACCGAGGCCGATATACCTTCCCGGTAGAAGTAGAAGTTTCCGCCAGAAGTTTCGATCCAGCCCGCGTTCATTAACGCCGGTACCGGATGAATGACACCGGTAACGCAGGAGAGCCCGATTTCCAGCACATTGTCCCGCCAGTCCAGTGGCATCGGAAATAACGCCTCGATATCGCGCCGGACAGTTGCATCAAGCGCCACCGGCAGGGAAGCGACGGGAAGAAGCTTCTTTATTCCCGTAATACGCACATGGCCGCCATCAAAGCGCGAGGCATAGGGAGATGTACTGGTTTCAATGATTGCCCTGGCATTCAGTTTGCCTCGTGCGACGAGACTAAAGAAGTTGCCGGTAATACAAATGACAACATGCCGGCTCAAATCGAATTCAGCCAATTCATCGATGATGGTCATATGGCCATAAGCAGGAACAGTAACAACAAGATAGCGGGAGAACGCCAGGGCCTCGGCCATGGACGTGCTCAACCGCGGCTGAACACGACTATCGGGCGCCAAGGACGAGGTCAATCCACCTGCGGCCTCGATACTATCGAGATTGCCACTGTGTTGTGGATGCGCATATAACAGCGTATCAATATCGCGATGGGAGAGATCTGCGACAAAGGCACAGCCACAGTGTCCTGCGCCGAGAATGGAAACAGCAGTCATTTCATTATTCCTCTGGAAATGGATTCGGCGGCCATTAGGTTCTTTTGCATACAAAAGAACAACTCAACATTGGTAATCCAATATTTCCGAATCAATAAGAAACCAGAATAACAACCCGCGACACGTAAGTTATTTCACCCACTAAAAAACATTCGACAGAACCTTCCAGACTCCAAGTATCGCCACCATTACGTGAGCATTACATTACTGTTATGGCGGAGTTCGGATAGCGACAATTCCGCCAAGAAGGAAATCACGATTTGACGACCT
>NZ_JANLOA010000123.1:0-96665 GCF_025466035.1 Pseudomonas sp. 20P_3.2_Bac5
GACCTGAAACTTCTAACTCGTTGAATCTCAAGGAGTTTTCCGTTTCGACTGCGCCGGAAGTGGGGCGAATTATAGACAGATAAAACGGGGCGTCAAGGGTTTATTTAAACTTTTGTTACAGGCCCCGTTTTGCGCCCGCCCAGACGCGGCAACCGCTGCCCGATAGCTGGGATCCGAAGCAACAACAGCCCGGCGCCGATCACCGCATAGACAGTCCATTCCTTGAGGTCCGCTCGAACTACCCAAAGGAAGTGCAGCAGCCCTAGCCCCAGAATGGCGTACACCAACTTGTGCAGCTTTTTCCAGCGCGCACCCAATCGGCGCTGACTGAAGCGATTCGACGTTACCGCCAGACTGAACAAGCCGGTAAACCCCAAAACCCCGACGATGATATAGGGCCGCTTGCGAAGCTCGACCGCCAACTGCCCCCAATCCAGACCAAGAATAAAGAAGAGGTACGCACTCAGGTGCAACGCAATATAGGCAAAGCACCACAAGCCCAACTGCCGGCGCACGACGATCCAGCCGGACCACCCTGTTAAACGCTGCAAGGGCGTCATGCTCAATGTGATCAGAAGAAAGATAAGCCCACCCAGACCCAGCCGATCCACCAGGACCTTTCCCGGATCAGGACCCAGTGCGAAGATCCATGCCTGGTAAAGCCACAATAGCGGCCAGATGGAAGCCACTATAAAGATGCACAACCGGAACAGTGGGTAGCGCATCAGTAGTTCGTCCTCAGGTCCAGCCCGGTGTAGAGCCCACTCACCTCTTCGGCATAGCCGTTGAACATCTGGGTGTCGCGAACATTGGGACTGAACAGCCCGCTCGGTAAGCGCCGCTCCCGCGCCTGGGTCCAGCGAGGGTGATCCACCGTCGGGTTCACGTTGGCATAGAAGCCGTACTCTTCCGGCGCAATGCGCTGCCACGTGGTTTGCGGCTGCTCCGTGACCAGACTGATCCGAACAATGGACTTGATGCTCTTGAAGCCGTACTTCCAAGGAACCACCAACCGCAACGGAGCGCCATTCTGGTTCGGCAACTCTCGGCCATACATACCCACCGCGAGTATCGCCAATGGGTTCATTGCCTCATCCAGACGCAACCCTTCTACATATGGCCAATCGATCAAGGCGAAACCCGAACGCTGGCCGGGCATATGCCGAGGATCTTGCAGCGTCTCGAAACGCACGTATTTAGCCTTGGACGTTGGCTGAGCCTCTTTGATAAGAGCCGAAAGCGGAAAACCCAACCAGGGAATGACCATTGACCACGCTTCCACGCAGCGCAGCCGATAGATGCGCTCCTCCAACTGGTAAGGCTTCATGAAGTCTTCCAGCGCGTAGCGGCCCGGCTTACCCACCTCGCCATCAATGACCACCGTCCACGGCGAGGTGGGTAGCCCACCGGCATTCTCGGCGGGATCACCTTTGTCGGTGCCGAACTCATAGAAGTTGTTGTAGTGCGTAGCATCCTTGAAAGGCGTTATAGCTTCACCCTGCACAGTCACGGCCTGCCAACGGGTTTCGGGAAGTTTTGCATTGAACCAGTCCGCAGCCTTGCCGGGCTCTACGTCGGCATAGCGCGACACCTCCCCCGCTCCGGCCCATCGAGGCAAGCCGGCAATCGCCAGGCCGGCCATCGAGCCACCCAGCAAAGTACGGCGGGAAAGGTAGATTGATTCAGGCGTGACCTCCGACTCAGAGCAGTCGGAGGCCCGGGGGAACTTGATCAGCATGATGACTCCGCAGAACCGCTGGACAGATGCAGCAGTAGACTACGAAGTCAGGGAGAAATTACATCACTACTCGGCGTTTTTCCGGCGACGCATGCGCAGCAGGTATTGCGCGGGCCCGGAAGCCGCGTAGGCAAGGAACACCAGCAGCAGGATGCGTGGCGGATCGCTGAATACCACGGCGAAAACCAGTACCACGGCCAGGATCGCGACGAAGGGAACACGCCCCTTCAGATCCAGCTCCTTGAAGCTGTTGTACTTGATGTTGCTGACCATCAGCATGCCAGCGCCCGCAACCAGCAGCGCCACCAGGAACGAAAGCTTCGACCCCTGGATACCGAAGTCACTGAACGCCCATACCGTACCCGCCACCACACCGGCGGCTGCCGGACTGGCCAGGCCGATGAAATAACGCTTGTCGGCCTTGCCGACCTGGGTGTTGAACCGGGCCAGACGCAGTGCCGCGCCCGCAACATAGATGAAGGCGACCATCCAGCCGACTTTGCCCATATCGCCCAGTGCCCAACCAAAGGCCAGCAATGCAGGGGCTACACCAAAGGCGACCATATCGGACAAGGAGTCATACTCCGCACCGAAAGCACTCTGGGTATTGGTCATACGGGCCACGCGACCATCAAGGCCGTCGAGCACCATGGCAACGAAGATGGCAATGGCTGCGAAAGCGAAATACTTGCTCGCCTCGCGAGGATCACCGGCACTCAGCGCGCTCTGGGCGCTCATGGAGTTGATGATCGAATAGAAACCGGCGAACAGGTTCGCGGTGGTGAAAAGGTTTGGCAGCAGATAGATACCGCGGTGCCGGACTTTGCGTCCTTCGGCGTCATGCCCTTCTTCGACATGCTCATCGATCGGTAGCAGGCTTTCGGCGTCAGAGGCCTTGTTCGGCTCTTCGGGACGTTCGCTCATGGACATTACCTTGCAACGGGGTGGAAGTTTTCGACAAAGGTTTGCGGCGAGGGTTCGCCGACAAACGGATGAAAGCTTATACCAGAAGCTGACCCCGGAAATGAAAAAACGCGGCCTAAGCCGCGTTTTTCATCGCATCAGGACCAATCAGTTCTTGGCCTTGTCGACGATTTTGTTCGCCGAGATCCAAGGCATCATCGAGCGCAGTTGCTCGCCGATGACTTCGATACCGTGAGCGGCGTTGTTACGACGCTTGGCGGTCATGGATGGGTAGTTGGTAGCGCCTTCGCTGATGAACATCTTGGCGTACTCGCCGTCCTGGATGCGCTTCAGAGCGTTGCGCATGGCCTGACGGGATTCGGCGTTGATGACTTCAGGACCGGTCACGTACTCGCCGTATTCGGCGTTGTTGGAGATCGAGTAGTTCATGTTGGCGATACCGCCTTCGTACATGAGGTCAACGATCAGCTTCAGTTCGTGCAGGCACTCGAAGTAGGCCATTTCTGGCGCGTAGCCAGCTTCAACCAGGGTTTCGAAACCGGCTTTGACCAGCTCGACGGTACCGCCACACAGAACGGCTTGCTCGCCGAACAGGTCGGTTTCGGTCTCGTCCTTGAAGGTGGTTTCGATGATGCCGGTACGGCCGCCACCGACGCCAGCGGCGTAGGACAGAGCGACGTTCTTGGCGTTGCCCGAAGCGTCCTGGTAGATAGCGATCAGGTCAGGGATACCGCCGCCTTTGACGAACTCGGAGCGAACGGTGTGGCCTGGTGCTTTCGGCGCGATCATGATCACGTCGAGGTCGCCACGTGGAACGACCTGGTTGTAGTGGATCGAGAAGCCGTGGGAGAACGCCAGGGTAGCGCCCTGCTTGATGTTCGGCTCGATCTCGTTCTTGTACAGGTTGCCCTGGAACTCGTCCGGAGTGAGGATCATGACCAGGTCGGCAGCAGCGACGGCGGTAGCAACGTCAGCAACTTTCAGGCCGTGGGCTTCAGCCTTGGCAACGGTAGCCGAACCTTTACGCAGACCGACGGTGACATCCACACCGGAGTCCTTCAGGTTGCACGCTTGAGCGTGGCCCTGGGAACCGTAACCGATGATGGCAACTTTCTTGCCCTGGATGATCGAGAGATCGCAGTCTTTGTCGTAGAAAACTTTCATGAAATACCCCTGGTTATCTCGGCCTTGTTCAGGCCATTCGCTAATTTTGTCGAGTTAGATACTGAGCACTTTGTCGCCACGGGCAATGCCGGTGACACCACTGCGCACGGTTTCAAGAATGGACGCGGTGCCGATTGCCTGAATGAAGCTGTCGAGCTTGTCGCTGGTGCCGGTCAACTGCACGGTGTACACACTGGCGCTGACGTCGACGATCTGCCCACGATAGATATCGGTGGTGCGCTTGATCTCGGCGCGCTGTGCACCAGTGGCCTTCACTTTGACCAGCATCAGTTCGCGCTCGATATGAGCACTTTCCGACAGGTCGACCAGTTTGACCACTTCAACCAGTTTGTTCAGGTTCTTGGTGATCTGCTCGATCACCTCATCGTGGCCCACCGTGGTCAGCGTCAGACGCGACAGGGTCGGGTCTTCGGTTGGCGCAACGGTCAGGCTTTCGATGTTGTAGTTGCGTTGCGAGAACAAGCCAACGACGCGGGACAGGGCACCGGGTTCGTTTTCCAAAAGCAGGGAAATAATGTGCCGCATATCAGGTACGCTCCGTCTTGCTCAGCCACATGTCGCGCATCGAACCGTCCTTGATCTGCATCGGGTAGACGTGTTCGCTGTTGTCGACCTGGATGTCGATGAACACCAGGCGGTCCTTGAGGGCGAAGGCTTCTTCGAGCTTCGGCTTGAGGTCCTTCAGGCTGGTGATGCGGATACCCACATGACCATAGGCTTCAGCCAGCTTGACGAAGTCAGGCAGCGACTCCATGTAGGAATGCGAGTGGCGGCTGTTGTAAGCCATGTCCTGCCACTGGCGAACCATGCCCAGCACGCCGTTGTTCAGGTTGACGATCTTGACCGGCAGGTCGTACTGCAGGCAGGTCGACAGTTCCTGGATGTTCATCTGGATGCTGCCTTCGCCGGTGACGCAAGCAACATCGCTTTCCGGGAAGTTCAGCTTGACGCCCATGGCCGCCGGGAAACCGAAGCCCATGGTGCCCAGGCCGCCGGAGTTGATCCAGCGGTTCGGCTTGTTGAAGCGGTAGTACTGCGCCGCGAACATCTGGTGCTGGCCAACGTCGGAAGTGACGAATGCATCACCACCGGTAACTTCGCACAGTGTCTCGATAACGGTCTGAGGCTTGATGACGCTGCCATCCCCTTTGTCGTAAGGGAACATGCCGCGATCGCCGCGCCATTCTTCGATCTGTTTCCACCAGGCATCGATCGCTGCCTTTTCAGGCTGCTCGCCGATTTCGCGAACGGTAGCGAGCATCTCGGTCAGAACGCTTTCAACCGGACCAACGATTGGCACGTCAGCCTTGATGGTCTTGGAGATCGACGCCGGGTCGATATCGATATGGATGACCTTGGCGTTCGGGCAGAACTTGGCCGGACCGTTGACAACGCGGTCGTCGAAGCGTGCGCCGACAGCGAGGATCACGTCGGCGTGGTGCATCGCCAGGTTCGCCGGGTAGCTGCCGTGCATGCCGAGCATGCCGAGGAACTGGCGATCAGTGCCTGGATAGCCACCGAGCCCCATCAGGGTATTGGTGACTGGCAGGTTGAGCAGTTGCGCAAGCTCGGTCAGGGGCGCGGAGCCACCACCGAGGATCACGCCACCACCGGCGTAAACGATCGGACGCTTGGCCGCCAGGAGCATTTCCGCAGCCTTGCGGATCTGACCGGAGTGACCGCGAACGGCCGGGCTGTAGGAGCGCAGCTTGACCTTCTTCGGATAGACGTACTCGAACTTCTCGGCCGGGTTGGTCATATCCTTCGGAATGTCGACAACCACCGGACCAGGACGGCCGGATTGCGCAAGGTAGAAGGCTTTTTTCAGGACTTCAGGGATTTCCGAGGCATGCTTGATCATGAAGCTGTGCTTCACGATAGGCCGGGAAATACCGATCATGTCGGTTTCCTGGAAGGCATCGGTGCCGACCATGGTGCTAGGCACCTGACCAGACAGGATGACCATCGGGATCGAGTCCATGTAGGCGGTGGCGATGCCGGTGATGGCATTGGTCGCACCTGGACCGGAAGTCACCAGTACCACGCCGGCTTTGCCGGTGGCACGGGCGTAACCGTCCGCCATATGGGTAGCTGCCTGCTCGTGACGAACCAGGATGTGGTTCACTTCCGGTTCTTTGAACAGAGCATCGTAGACATGAAGAAGAGCACCGCCTGGGTACCCATAGATGTGCTTAACGCCCTCGTCACGCAAAAAGCGGACGACCATTTCAGCGCCAGATAAAAGCTCCACGTTGTTCACCTCTAAAACGCCAGAATACCGTCCACTCCGGGACGGGTCTTAATAGGTTTACTGCCAAGCAGAGCATGAGCGACGAAGTCGCCGACTACGTCAGCACTGACTGAGCAAGTATTGGGAGCGCCCCAAAGTGTTGCGGGGTTTTCCCACCCAGCGCGAGGTAACGCGTTGCGGGGTGTAACAGGTCGGCGCGGGTGTGCGCCTCATGATCTGCTTAGCGGGTCTGCTTCTGGCAGTCCCCCTACAGCGGACTTTGGATTGTTCTGATTCGAACTGCCCAAGTCAAGTGATCTTCAAGGTTTAATTCCAGCCGGGACGCTCTGCCAGCCGGGCGGAAACGTTTGCCTGGCTGTCGCAATCGCTCTGCCACAACGACGCGGGGCCGAAAACGCGGCCCCGGCGGATAAACAACAGTGAAATCAGTTGGATGGGCTGATCAATTGGTCGAACTCGGCCAACAGCCTGCGTAACTGGCGACTTTCTTCCGGACGGTTGACATAAACCGTCTCCGCCATCACCAGAATGCCCGAGGCATTGGGCAGCGCGAGCCCCTTCTCGAGGATCTCCTTCATGCGCGGAAGGAAGATCCATTGCAGCCATTGCTCGAAGCTCAAGCTGTCGACCGCGAAAGGAACATTACTGGCCAGCGCATCGGCGCTGGGTATCTCGTCACTCCACCAGCCCTGCACATGCAGCTCACGCTCGATCAGCAGCAGATGATCGGCGATATCCAGGATCCGTGGGTCCATCACAGGTTGACCTGGGCTTTCTGCCGCGCCAGTGCCGCGCCGGCGGCGTCGCCTTGCTTCTCGCGGGACTGGGCGATGATGTTCCACAGACCGGATTGCAGATCAGGACGACCGTTCGCGTAGGTCAACGCACGGCGCGCCAACTGCTCGGCCTGTGGCGCGTCACCCTGGGCGAGACGGACCTGGGCCAGGCGATAGAGCACTTGCGGCTCGCGCGGGGCAATGCGCTGAGCACGTTCCAGGCTGGAAGATGCGCCGTTGTAGTCGCCGCCGCTCTGCTGTTGCTGGGCGGTAGTCAGTAGCGCCAGCACTGGGCCATCAAGCTGTTCGTCGGCCGACAGGCCACTGCCGGTGGCAGCACGCGGGATTCCGCTCGGTGCGGATGGCATGGTGTAACTGCCTGCGTTGGTCGACTGCGGCGTGAAGGGCTCCGATGTCACCGGACCCGGCGTGATCGGACCGGTGCTGATCCCCGCAGGCGCCGTGGAGGCCGGGAAGGTCTGGATCGGCGAAGCGCCGCTGCCTTGCGGGACCATCACGGTCACGCCACTGTCTTGCTGGATCGCTTGATTCTGGCGCGAGCCGGTATTGACCTGCGACGTCACGGCCCGATTGGCCGTAACCCGCTCGCTGTTGGATACCCGGGTGCCCGAATCCACCACCGGAATCGAACCACGCTGCACGCTGGCACAGCCGTTGAGCAAAGCCAGCGCCGTCAAGGCAGGAAACAACCACTTGTTCACATCACGTCCTCTTGGCTGATGCTGCTTAATTCATCCAGCCCTTCACCCAGTCCATGACCGAGTCGGCTGGTGTCTGTTCGCCGCCGCAGGCCGCGCCTGGCGCCGGTTCGCTTCCGCGAATATACGGCATCTGCACCGCGCCCGGGCAGCTCGCATCCGAGCCCTGGCCGCTGTGCGGATCCAGCCATGCCTGAACGACGTTATCCGGCATCGGCATGTCCAGCGGCAGCGGGTCGGCCTTGCGCATGAAACTGGTCCAGACCTGCAGGGCACCGGTGGCGCCGGTAAAGGGCGTCTTGCCGTTGTCGTCACGGCCCAGCCAGACCACTGCCAGAAGGTCCTGGCTGAAGCCGGCGAACCAGCTGTCGCGCGAATCGTTACTGGTACCCGTCTTGCCCGCCAGGTTCAGCGAGCTCGGCAACACGCTGTAGACCGAGCGGCCAGTACCTTCGCGCATGACCCGCTGCATGGCGTTCTGCACCAGGTAGATGGAACCCGGATCGAAGCGCTGCTGGATCTGGAACGGGTAGCGTTTGAGCGGCTCGCCTTCGGCGGTCAGCACACTGCGGATACCGCGCATCGGGGTGTTGAATCCACCGTTGGCGAGCGTCTGGTACATGGTCGCCACTTGCATCGGCGACATCCCGCCAGCACCCAGCAGCATGGACGGGAACGCCGGCCAGTCGACTTCGACACCCAGGCGACCGATTGTTTTGAGCACATTCGGCACACCCAGTTCCAGGCCCAGCTTGGCCGTCGACAGGTTGTAGGAGTTGGCGAGGCCCTGGTACAGATAAATCGTGCCGTGAGCGCGCCGATCATAGTTCTGCGGCTTCCAGACCTGTCCGTCGGCGCCTTTCACCGAGAACGGCTCGTCCTGCACCCAACTGGTCAGCGTGTATTGGCTGGGTTTCTCCAGCGCCGTCAAGTAAACCGCCGGCTTGACCAGCGAGCCAATCGGCCGCACGGCGTCGATTGCCCGGTTGAAGCCGGCAAAGCCCGCCTGACGGCTGCCGATCAGCGCCTGCACCTCACCGGTTTCCGGGTTGGTGACGACCATGGCCGCTTCGACCTCGTCCGAGCCCTTGCGACCGGCCAGACGCTTGAAGGTGTCGGCCATCGAGGCTTCGGCCTTCATCTGCAGGATCGGGTCGAAGCTGGTGAAGATGCGCAGACCTTCTTCGGTCAAGTCTTCATCGCGGTAGTCCTGGCGCAGTTGGCGCTTGACCAGATCGAGGAAGCCGGGGAAGGAGCTATCCGCGAGGCTGCCGCGCTTGGTCACGCCCAGCGGCATCTTCTTCGCTGCCTCGACCGCTTCCGGCGTGGCCACGCCCTGCTCCGCAAGCAGGTCGAGCACCAGGTTACGCCGTTGCAGGGCGCGCTCCGGGTAACGCCGCGGGTTGTAGGCGGACGGCCCCTTGACCATGCCCACCAGCAAGGCCACCTGATGCAGTTTCAACTCCGACAACGGCTGACTGAAGAAGAACTGGCTGGCAAGACCGAAACCATGCACGGCCCGCTGGCCATCCTGACCGACGAACACTTCGTTCAGGTAAGCTTCGAGGATTTCCTGCTTGCTGTAATGCAGCTCCAGCAACATCGCCATCATCGCTTCGGTGAGCTTGCGGGAGAGACTGCGTTCGTTGGTCAGGAAGAAGTTCTTCACCAACTGTTGGGTCAGGGTACTGCCGCCCTGGCGCATGGCGCCCGACGAGGTGTTGACCCAGACGGCACGGGCGATGGACTTGGGCGACACGCCGAGGTGGTGATAGAAGTCCCGGTCTTCCACCGCTACCAGGGTATCGAGCAGATACGGCGGGACCTGATCGAGCTTGATCAGAATGCGGTCTTCGAGGTTCTTCGGATAAAGCCCGCCAATCAGCAGAGGCTCCAGACGGACCACCGCCAGCTTGGAATCATTGGCCGCGCTGAGGCCCGCCACGTAATCACCCGAGAAGCGCACCCGCACCTGCCGCGCAGACTCCATGCCTTCATAGAACTGGAAACCGCGGGTATTCAGGTCGACGGTATTGCCGTTGACGGCCGCCGCGCCGGGGCCGTTGGCCGAACTTTCGCGCCGATAACCGAGGGCATCGAGTTCAACAAGGAAGTCGTCCTTGCTCAGCTTCTGGCCGACGAACAGCTCCAATGGCCGCGCGTAGACCTTGGCGGGAATGGTCCAGCGCTTGCCAGAGAATTTTTCCTGGACGACCGCATCGAGATAGACGGCGAAACCGGCCAGCACGACAAGGCCGACGAGACCGAGCTTGATGGCCCAGCCCAGCAAGGCGCGAACGCGGCCAGACGGTTGTTTTTTAGGGGTACGGGAGGATCGGGTACGAGTCATGGGCGCGGATTATACGCACTTTATCGTTCATCGACAGGCGCCCCCCGGCGGTTTCCAGACGGCATGCTTGTCGCCATAATGGCCGATTAGAATCCCATTTGCCCAGAAGGATCGCCCGTGAGCCAAGCCTTGATCACAGCCTTGCAGAACCCCGCCCTGTTTCCCCATCCCGTGCAGGATTTCCGGGTTATCGAAACGCATATTTCCTGGGTTCTGCTCACCGGCGACTACGCCTACAAGATCAAGAAGCCGATGAACTTCGGTTTCCTCGACTTCACCGAGCTGTCGGGCCGCGCGCACTTCTGCGCTGAAGAACTGCGCCTGAACCAGCGCCTGACCGATGGCCTCTATCTGGAAGTGCTGCCAATCACCGGCACTGCCGAGGCTCCGCAACTCGGCGGCGAAGGTACGGCGATCGAATACGCGCTGAAAATGCGCCAGTTCCCGCAGGAACAGATGCTCAGCACCCTGCAAGCCAACGGCGAGCTGACCACCGCACACATCGACCAGATGGCGAAGCAGATCGCCGAGTTCCACCTGCAGGCACCGCGGGTTTCCGCCGAGCATCCGCTGGGTACGCCAGAAAGCGTGATGGCGCCCGTCGAACAGAACTTCGAGCAGATCCGCCCCTTCCTCAGCGACAAGGCCGACCTGCAACAACTCGAGGCCCTGCAAGCCTGGGCCCGCAGCAGCTTCGATCGTTTGCACACGTTGCTGGAAGCCCGCAAGGCTCAAGGTTTCATCCGCGAATGCCACGGCGACATCCACCTGGGCAACGCCACGGTAATCGACGGTAACGTGGTGATTTTCGACTGCATCGAATTCAACGAGCCCTTCCGCCTGACCGACGTCTATGCCGACGCTGCCTTCCTGGCCATGGACCTTGAAGATCGCGGGCTGAAATCCCTGTCGCGGCGCTTCATCAGCCAGTACCTGGAACTGACCGGCGACTACGAAGGCCTGGAACTGCTGAACTTCTACAAAGCCTACCGCGCCCTGGTTCGGGCCAAGATCGCGCTGTTCAGCATGCCGGCCGACGCCGATGGCGTGCAGCGCGCCACCACCCTGCGCCAGTACCGCAACTACGCCAACCTGGCGGAAAGCTACAGCGCCATTCCTTCGCGTCTGCTGGCCATCACCCATGGCGTTTCCGCCGTAGGCAAGAGCCACGTGGCAATGCGCCTGGTGGAAGCACTGGGAGCGATCCGCCTGCGCTCGGACGTGGAGCGCAAGCGCGTGTTCGGCGAACAAACCAGCGAGGCCGCCGGCGAGTTGCAAGCCGGCATCTACAGCAGCGATGCCAGCCAGGCCACTTACGAGCGCCTGCATCAATTGGCCGCGCTGATCCTGCGGGCCGGCTTCCCGGTCGTCATCGACGCCACTTACCTCAAGCAGGCACAGCGCCAGGCAGCGGCCGAAGTGGCCAGCGCGACCGGCGTGCCGTTCCTGATCCTCGACTGCAACGCCCCTGACGCCGTGATCGCCAGTTGGCTGGCCCAGCGCCAGGCCGACCAGAACGATCCGTCCGACGCGACACTGGAAGTGGTCACCGCGCAGCAAGCCAGCCGCGAAGCGCTGAGCGCCGAAGAGCTGCTGCAAAGCAAACGCGTGGAAACCAACGAAAGCGACAGCCTGGACAATCTGGTCAAGCAGATCCGCCAGCGCCTGCCGGGCCTGTAAAACGGTAGAGGCGTGAAGCAGTCCACACTTCACGCCTCTATTCCGCTGCCTGCAAAGGGTGACACTATAATGCCATTATCAGGCCACCCAGGAGGCGTTCTCATGAATCAGCCACGGCAACTCGACAGCACGCTGTATGCATTGATTCACAACGAGAACATCGCAGCGTTCAACCGGGAGAAACCAAAGGACGTCAGCATCGACTTTCGCGATGGCGACTTTCGCGGCCTCGACCTGCGTAACCTCGACACTGTGGGCATCGACTTCTCGGGTGCCTACTTCCGCGCCGCCGACCTGCGCGGCCTCGACCTGCGGGACACGCCCATGGAAGGGGCCAGCCTCGCCCACGCGCAAATCTCCGGGACCTGGTTCCCTGCCGAACTGAGCGCCGACGAGATCCTCATGTCGGTGAATTTCGGCACCCGCCTGCGCTACCGCACACGCTGATCAGACCCCGGCGGACCCGCCCGACAGGCCCGCCGGCCCCCGCCTTCCCAGCGGTACATGGCAAATCGCCGCGTATTTTCCAAGTGCCGCTACACTCCTCAGTGTTTACCCGCGACTTCCTCCACAAGAACCGTTCAGCCGGCGCAAGGAGGCTTGATGAACGATGAACTTCAGCACCTGAAGAATCTTGGCAAGACCTCAGCACAGTGGTTGCACGCGGTAGGCATCCACAGCGCCTCGGACCTTCGCCGCCTGGGCGCGGTGGATGCTTACCGGGCGGTGCGCACCCGAGGTTTCCGGGCATCGAAGGTGCTGCTGTACGCCATTGAAGGCGCTTTGCTGGACGTGCACTGGAACGATATCCCCGCCGAACGCAAGGAAGCGCTGAACCAGCAACTGGATGCGACGGCACTTCGGAAAAAAAATTAAGGTTTATCGTACAAATCGTTTGACTTCGAAATGAGAATCACTATGATTACCACAACTGGTCGCGAGACTGGTTGGATAAGCTGAAAGCCCCTGGTTCGGACTCTCAGATTATCTCCTCATCAGGCTAATCACGGTTATTGACCCGGCATCTTGCCGGGTCTTTTTTTGCCCGCGATTTCATTGCCGCAGATCGGCGCAATAGTCCTTCTCAGGCAAGGCGGCGGTGAACCAGACGAAATCCGCCATCGCCGGCCCGACCTCCTCGCCCACCTGAGCCAGCATCAACACGACGGTATCCTCTTGCGCCGCCCCCAGGTCAGCCAGGTGCAACGGCACACCGACATCCTTGCGCACGTGATAGCCGCCAGCCAACAGCAAGGCCGGTGCGGGCGCCGCCAGCAGACGCTGAGCCATGCGCCTGTCGCGTTGCTGCTGCACCGCCAGCATCGCCGGCAACTGACTTTCCGGGAGCATGCCGCAATGGCCCTCGCGCACTTCGTCCAGCAACGCTTCGCGCACCGCCGGCGCGGTAGAGCGAGGCCCGGACAATGACGGAGGGTTGCGGTAGATGTCTTTCATCTCGCTGCGGTCCAGGTTGGCCGCGAGCACCGGATAGCCTTGGCTGAAGGCTTCTTCCAGCAGTGGACCGTAGAATTTCCAGTCCCAGCCATCACGCCACGCCAGCGCCTTGGCCAGATCAGCCGGCAGCGGCTTTTGCTGACGAACCGCGTCGACATTGGCCTGCTGCGCCGGCTCGAGCATTTCCAGCAACAGGCTGCCCTGTGCGCGCTGTTGCACCAGGGCCTGCAACAGCCAGCGCTGCAAGGCGTGGTGATCGGGATTGTCATGCTGCTCGCCCACCAGCACCCGTGGCGCGGCCGCCAGCCGGCTCACCAATTGCTCCGGGGTCAGCAGGCGACCGCTGGCGGTCTCGCGAATCTGCCCGAGATCGGCATGCTCGCGCCCTTCCGGGCTCTGCCATTGCGGCAACGCCGGCAGCGGTGCCATGGCGTGACAACCCGCCAGGCCCCAGGCCAGCAGAATGAGGATGCCGCACGACCGGGACCAGGACATAGGTGACTCCTAACGGGCAATGATGAGCGGATGGCCTCGCTCGGGATGCGTATGGACCAATACCTCCAGCCCGAACACCGCCTTCAGGGCCTCGGGCTGCAAGACCTTTTGCGGCGTATCGAAGACGTAAGGCCGGCCCTGTTCGAGCAACAGGATACGATCACAATAGCGTGCGGCCAGGTTCAGGTCGTGGAGGATCACCAGCACCGCGGCGCCGCGATCGGCAAATCCGCGGACCGCCTGCAGCGTGGTGTGCTGGTGCAACGGGTCGAGGGCCGAGGTCGGCTCGTCGAGCAGCAAAGTCCGCCCCTCCTCTCCCGGCCAGAGCTGCGCCAGCACTCGTGCCAGATGCACGCGCTGCCGCTCGCCACCGGACAGCGCGAGGTAGCTGCGGTCGGCCAGATGCAGGGCATCCGCCGCCTCCAGCGCCGCGTGGACGATTTCATGGTCGCGGTCCTTGCCGGTCCGATGCGGCAGACGCCCCATGCCGACCACTTCCTCGACACGGAAGGCAAAGCCGAGGCTCGACACCTGTGGCAGGACTGCCAACCGCTGGGCGCGCTCATGGCCAGACCAGTCGGCAAGCGCGCGGTCGTGGAGCATGACGCGGCCACGCTGGACCGCCAACTCGCCGCAAAGTGCACCAAGCAAAGTACTCTTGCCCGCGCCGTTGGGCCCGAGCACACCCAGTACTTCACCTGGCTGGACCTTGAGGCTGACGCCATCGAGCACCGTCTTGCGCCCGCGGACGACTTGAAGATCTTCGACCTGGAGCATCAGGCACGTCCCCGCAGCAGCAGATAAAGGAAAAACGGCGCGCCGATGAACGCGGTGACGATACCGATCGGCAACTCCGCTGGCGCCAGCGCCAGCCGGGCGATCAGATCAGCGAACAACAGCAGCGAAGCCCCCGCCAGCAATGAGGCGGGTAGCAAGACCCGGTGGTCCGGGCCGGACAACAGCCGCACCAGATGCGGCACCACCAGCCCGACAAAACCGATCAACCCCGCCGCTGCTACCGCCGCACCCACACCCAGTGCCGTACAGAACACCAGTTCGCGTTTGAGCGATTCGACTTCGATGCCCAGATGACGAGCCTCCGATTCGCCCAGCAGCAACGCATTCAAGGCCTCGGCACGCCGCGGCAACCACAGCGCCACCGCCGTCGCCACCAGCACCAGTGGCCAGAGGCGCTGGTAACTCGCGCCGTTGAGGCTGCCCAGGTTCCAGAACGTCAGGGTGCGCAGGGTCGCGTCATCCGCCAGATAGGTGAACAGGCCCACCGCCGAGCTGGCCAGGGCGGTCAGGGCGATACCGGCAAGCAACATCGTGGCGACGCTGGTCTGCCCGTCGCGTCGCCCCAGGCGATAGACCAACGCGGTCACGCCCAGGCCGCCGAGAAACGCGCACAGCGACAGCAGATAGGGCGCGATAGCTTCCGGCACGCCACCCACCCAGGCGCTGCCAACAATCGCCACCGCCGCACCCAGCGCCGCGCCGCTGGAAACGCCCACCAACCCCGGGTCCGCCAGCGGATTGCGAAACAGCCCTTGCATGGCCACACCGGCCAGCGCCAGCACAGCACCCACCGCCAGCCCGAGCAGCGTCCGCGGCAGACGGATCTGCCCGAGAATCAGCTCGGCCTGCTCCAGCCCGTCGCCATTGACAGGCAGACCAAGCAGACGCAAACCCGCGCGCAAGGTGTCCATCAGCGGCAGACTCACCGGCCCAAGCGCCAGCGACAGCCAGACCGCCAGCAGACACAACAGGCTGAGGATGATGAACAGCGTGCGCGGCTGGATCAGACGGGTCATGGCGCCAGTTGAGCCTTGGCCGTCGGGTAGAACGCCTGGGCCAGCGCTTGCAGGCTGGCGGGCAGACGCGGACCGAGGCCACCGACCAGCAGCGTCGGGTCAAGATCAATCAGACGCTTTTCTTTCGCCGCACGGGATGCGGCCAGCGCGGGGTTCTCTTTCAGCAGTGCCTGCAGCGCAGCATCGCCGGTGAGGGCACGATCAGCGAACACCACCACTTGCGGGTTCAAGGCGGCCAGCGCCTCCCCGGAGAAGTTCTTGTAACCCTGGTGAGTCGCCAGGTTGCGGCCGCCGGCCTGCTCCACCAGCCAGGCGCCAGCGGTGTCGGTGCCGGCAATCATCGGCTTGCCGCCAGCATGGCCCACCAGCAGGATTACCCCGGGTGCCTGCTCCGTACCCTGCACCGCCTTGATCCGGGTACGCAGGGTTTCGAGTTGCTGGCGATAGTCAGCGAAACGCTGTTCGGCCTGTTCCGGCTTGCCAAGCAATTCGCCCAAGTGCTTGAGGTTGCCCTGCACGGCCTCCAGATCGGCGCGACTGGAGAACAGTTCGACCCGCACCCCGGCACCGCGGATCTGCGCCAGGACCGGCGGCGGCCCCATTTCCTCGGTGCCCACCAGCACATCGGGGCGAAGGCTCAACACGCCTTCGGCCGAAAGCTGGCGTTGATAGCCAATGCTGGGCAGCGCCTTCAGCGATTCAGGGTGCTGACTTGTGGTATCGACGCCCACCAGCCGCGATTCCGCGCCCAGTTCGACGATCCATTCGCTCAAGGCCCCGCCAGCGCTGACCCAGCGCTGCGGCAGTGGGTCGGCGGCTTGCGCCGGGTTGAACACGAGCCCGATACAAAGGGCGATCAGGCTGGCACATCGGCGCATAACGGGGCTTCCTTTTCGATCAGGACGAACCGCCACCCCTCGGATAGCGGTGTGAGAGAAGCGCCAGGCAGGGTATAAAGGCGCCCGACGCCATCAGAGCCGGCAATTTGATAATTATTTGCATTTGAGCGTCAAGCTGCCTTGCATCCTTAACGGAGCCCATCGCTCATGCACTTCCTTTGTACCTCCGCCGAACTGGGCGAAGGCCAGAGCCGCGGTTTCACCTGCGAAAATACCGAACTGCTGGGCGTACGCCGGCAAGGGCAGGTCTATCTGTACCGAAACCGCTGCCCTCATCGCGGGATTGCGCTCAACTGGCAGCCAGACCAGTTCCTCGACAGCAGCGCCAGCCTGATCACCTGCGCCCGGCATGGCGCACTGTTCCTTATCGAGAACGGCGAGTGCGTGGCCGGGCCGTGCGAGGGTGATGCCCTGGAAGCCCTCGACTGTCATGAAGACAGCCAGGGCATCTGGCTCACGGATTGAGCAGCACCGGCAGAGCGCGGTCGATACGCACCTGCTCACTGTCCAGCGTCACCCCGTACGCCAGCACTTCGACGCCATCGAGCACGGCGGCGCGCAGCGCGATGGCGTATCCCGGGTCAATCTCCTCGGCCGGGCGTACCGCCTCGATACCGTTGAGGTTCACACAATAAAGCTGCACCGCGCGGACACCTTGCCGGGCCAGCGCCGCCAGCTCGCGCAGGTGCTTGGCGCCGCGTTGGGTCACGGCATCGGGAAAGGCCGCGATGGCCGAACCGTCGAAACCGAGGGTCACGCTCTTGACCTCCACATAGGCCAGGCCGCTGTCGAAGGTCAGTTGAAAGTCGATGCGGCTGTTCTCCTCGCCATACGGCACCTCGCGGCGCAGCGCGGTGAAACCCGCCAGCTCACTGATCACGCCGGCGCGCAGCGCTTCTTCGACAATGGCATTGGCCCGTCCGGTATTCACGCAGGCCAGCCGGCCTTGCGGGGTCTCGCTGATTTCCCAGGTACCGGGCAGCTTGCGCTTGGGGTCGTTGGAGCGACTGAACCAGACCTTGCCGCCTTCCTTCATGCAGTTGAGCATCGAGCCGGTGTTCGGGCAGTGGATGGTCATCTGTTCGCCGCTCGGTAGTTCGATATCCGCGAGAAAGCGTTTGTAACGGCGCAGCAGCCGGGCTTCTTCGAGCAATGGAGTGAAATGCATCAGCCTTGCCAGCTCTTCAGCCCACGGGCAATCCGCTCCACCGCTTCTTGCAGACGCGGCAGGCTCTGGGTGTAGGCGAAACGCACATGATGGCTGGCCTGGTGCCGGCCGAAGTCCACGCCCGGGGTGAAGGCGACATGCTCGGTTTCCAGGAAATGCCGACAGAACGCGAACGCATCACCACCGAATGCGCTGATGTCGGCGTACAGGTAGAACGCACCTTGCGGCTCCACCGTGATCCCGAAGCCGAGCCCGCGCAGGGCTGGCAGGAGGAAGTCGCGGCGGCGGGCGAATTCGGCGCGGCGCTCTTCGAGGATCGCCAGGGTGCCGGGCTCGAAACAGGCCAGGGCCGCATGCTGAGCCATGCTCGGCGCACTGATATAGAGGTTCTGCGCCAGTTTCTCCAGTTCAGGCACGGCCGCAGGCGGTGCGACCATCCAGCCCAGGCGCCAGCCGGTCATTCCGAAATATTTGGAGAAACTATTAAGGACAAAGGCTTGGTCATCGACTTCCAGCACGCTGGGAGCGTCCATGCCGTAAGTCAGGCCGTGGTAGATCTCGTCTACCACCAGATGGCCATTGTGCGCCCGGGTCGCCCGCGACAGGCCCGCCAATTGCTCGCGATCGAGCACGGTGCCAGTCGGGTTGGCCGGCGACGCCACCAGGGCGCCGACCGTATCGTTATCCCAATAGCGCTCGACCAGATCAGCGGTCAGTTGATAGTTGACGTCCGGCCCCACCGGCACCAGTTGTGCACCGCCTTCCACCAGACGCAGGAAATGGCGGTTACACGGATAACCCGGGTCGGCCAGCAGCCAGTGCTTGCCGGGGTCCACCAGCAGGCTGCTGGTCAGCAGCAGCGCACCGGAACCGCCTGGGGTAATGAGAATCCGCTGCGGATCGATGTTCACGCCGTAGCGCTGGTCATAGAAGCCGGCAATCGCTTCACGCAGCGCCGGCAGCCCGCGGGCGGCGGTGTAACGGGTGTGACCGGCGCCCAGCGCGGCCTGGCCGGCTTCGACGATGGGCGCTGCGGTGGAGAAGTCCGGCTCGCCGATTTCCAGGTGAATCACATCATGACCGGCGGCCTGCAACTCGTTGGCCCGGGCCAACAGTGCCATCACATGGAAGGGTTCGATGGCGCGACTGCGCGCACTGTAGGGCTGAGCCATGGGACTTCTCTCAATTGGGACTAAACTGGTGATTCTACCCATGCGCAACGATGAACGTATGGCTAAACCTCGCTGTCCTACCCGAGCTAACGGGGAGTAGCGCACCCCCGTCCTATCTGGTAAGTTCGGCGGCTCGCAGTCGCAGGGCCGGCGGGCGCCGGAGATGGAATAAGCCTGCGCATTGGATTCAGATGAGTGAGAGGCGGTCTATTCATGTCCACCGTAGAAAAGCAAAAAGCAGGCTCCATGTATGGTCTCGACCCGTATGTCGCAACCAAAGGTGAGGAGTACATGGGCGAGCCCATGAAAAAACACTTCACCAAGCTGCTCGGTGCCTGGAAACAGGACCTGATGACCAGCGTGGACCGCACCGTGGACCATATGAAGGATGAAGCGGCCAACTTCCCCGATCCGGCAGACCGTGCCAGCCAGGAAGAAGAGTTCGCTCTGGAGCTTCGTAACCGTGACCGCGAGCGAAAACTGATCAAGAAGATCGACAAGACTCTCCAGAAGATCGTCGATGATGAATACGGCTGGTGTGACAGCTGTGGCGTGGAGATCGGCCTGAAGCGCCTGGAAGCCCGTCCGACCGCTGACCAGTGCTTCGACTGCAAGGAACTGGCGGAGAAGAAGGAAAAGACGATCGGCAAAGGCTGATCCTGACCGCATACAGAACGGGGCGCATATTGCGCCCCGTTTCATTTACAGATCCCGGCATCCACCATGAAACAGTCCCACTACATCGGACGCTTCGCTCCGACACCCAGTGGCTTCCTGCACTTCGGCTCGCTGGTCGCAGCCCTCGCTTCCTGGCTCGACGCCCGTGCCGTGGGTGGCCGCTGGCTGCTGCGCATGGAAGACATCGACCCACCTCGCGAAGCCCCCGGCGCCCAGGCCGCGATTCTCAAGACACTGGAAAGCTACGGCCTGGAATGGGACGGCGAAGTCGTCTACCAGCATGACCGCCACGATGCTTACGCCGAAGTGATCGAACGCCTGTTCCGCCAAGGCCTGGCCTACGCCTGCACCTGCTCGCGCAAGCAACTGGAAGGCTACAGCGGCATCTATCCTGGCCTGTGCCGCAACCTCTGCCACGCGCGGGACGATGCCGCGATTCGGATTCGTGTACCGGAATTGACCTACCGCTTCACCGACCGTGTCCAGGGTGATTTCGAGCAACATCTGGGACGTGACGTCGGCGATTTCGTCATTCAGCGGCGCGACGGCCTGTATGCCTACCAGTTGGCGGTGGTGCTGGACGATGCGTGGCAGGGTGTGACCGATGTCGTTCGCGGCGCCGACCTGCTGGACAACACACCGCGTCAGCTGTACCTGCAGGAGTTGCTTGGTCTTGCGCAGCCGCGCTACCTGCACGTGCCGCTGATCACCCAACCCGACGGGCACAAGCTGGGCAAGTCCTACCGCTCCGCGCCGCTGCCGGCTGAACAGGCCACCCCCCTGATCCTGCGGGCATTGCGCGCGCTGGGCCAGAGCACCGATCCGGCGATGGCCGCGTCCACCCCGGCCGAGGTGCTGCGCCATGCCGCCGCGCACTGGGATGCCGATGCAATCCCGCGCCGCCTCACCCTGCCCGAGGCCCAACTGCGCTGAACCCGGTCTTCCGGCAGAAAGACCAATAAATTCAATTCCTTGAGCCGCTGCATGAAGTCCGTTTGCAGGCAGCGGCCCTTCCGTTACCATCGCCACAGTTTTGCGCCAATAATAAGTCCAGTTCGCAGCGGCAAAATCCAATGAGGCCAGCATGTACATCTATCGTTTGGTCCTGCTTCTGGTCGTGGGGATCTACCTGTTCTCCCCGGCCATCATGGACTGGTGGATCGACCCGACCGGTGCCTGGTATCGCCCTTACCTGCTCTGGCTGATCCTGATCGTCGTGACCTTTATCCTGCAGAGCCAACGTGATGCCGATGAGCTTTAGCCTGACCCAGATGATCCTGATCAGCGCCGCCTACCTGCTGGTGCTGTTCGGCGTGGCCTGGGTCAGCGAACGCGGCATGATCCCCCGCGCGATCATCCGCCATCCCCTGACCTACACCCTGTCGCTGGGCGTCTATGCCAGCGCCTGGGCGTTCTATGGCACGGTCGGCCTGGCCTACCAATATGGCTACGGCTTCCTCGCCTGTTACCTGGGGGTGTCCGGCGCATTTCTGCTGGCGCCGGTGCTGCTCTACCCGATCCTCAAGATCACCCGCACCTACCAGCTTTCCTCCCTGGCCGACCTGATCGCCTTCCGCTTCCGCAGCACCTGGGCCGGCGCCCTGACCACGGTGTTCATGCTGATCGGTGTGCTGCCGTTGTTGGCGCTGCAAATCCAGGCGGTGGCCGACTCCATCAGCATCCTCACCGGCGAGCCGGTCAAAAGCCGGGTGGCCCTGGCCTTCTGCGCAATGATCACGTTGTTCACCATCTTCTTCGGCTCGCGGCATATCGCTACCCGCGAGAAACACGAAGGCCTGGTGTTCGCCATCGCCTTCGAATCGGTGGTCAAGTTGCTGGCCATTGGCGGGATCGGCCTGTACGCGCTGTACGGCGTGTTCGGTGGCCCGCATCAACTGGAAGTCTGGCTGCTGCAGAACCAGACCGCCCTCGCCGCCCTGCACACGCCACTGCAGGAAGGGCCGTGGCGCACGCTGCTGCTGGTGTTCTTCGCCTCGGCCATCGTGATGCCGCACATGTATCACATGGCCTTCACCGAAAACCTCAATCCGCGCTCGCTGGTCAGCGCCAGTTGGGGCCTGCCGCTGTTCCTGTTGCTGATGAGCCTGGCGGTGCCGCTGATCCTCTGGGCCGGCCTTAAGCTCGGCGCCAGCACCCACCCGGAATTCTTCACCCTCGGCCTGGGCATCGCGGCCAACAACAAGGCCCTCGCCCTCTTGGCTTACATCGGCGGGCTTTCGGCCGCCAGCGGGTTGATCATCGTGACCACCCTGGCGCTATCAGGCATGGCCCTGAACCATCTGGTGCTGCCGCTTTATCAACCGCCGGCGGAGGGCAACATCTACCGCTGGCTGAAGTGGACCCGCCGCGCGCTGATCGTCGCCATCATCGCCGCCGGCTTCGGTTTCTACCTGCTGCTGGGTGCGCAACAGGAACTGGCCAACCTCGGTATCGTTGCCTTCGTCGCGACGTTGCAGTTCCTTCCCGGGGTGCTCTCGGTACTGTACTGGCCGACCGCCAACCGGCGCGGCTTCATCGCCGGCCTGCTGGCGGGGATCACCGTGTGGATGGTGACCATGCTGCTGCCGCTGGTCGGCAACCTGCAGGGCTTCTATATCCCGCTGCTGAACATGATCTACGTGCTGGACGACACCAGTTGGCACATGGCGGCCATCGCCTCCCTCGCGGCCAACGTGTTGCTGTTCACCCTGATATCGCTGTTCACCAATGCCAGCACCGAAGAGGTTTCCGCCGCAGAAGCCTGCGCCGTGGACAACGTCCGCCGTCCGCAGCGCCGCGAACTTCACGCCGCCTCGCCCCAGGAATTCGCCACGCAACTGGCCAAGCCGCTGGGGGCCAAGGCCGCGCAGAAGGAAGTCGAACAAGCGCTGCGCGACCTTTATCTGCCGTTCGACGAGCGCCGCCCCTATGCCCTTCGCCGCCTGCGCGACCGCATCGAGGCCAACCTTTCCGGGCTGATGGGCCCGAGCGTGGCCCAGGATATGGTCGAGACCTTCTTGCCCTACAAGTCCGGCAGCGAGAACTACGTTACCGAGGACATCCACTTCATCGAGAGTCGACTGGAGGACTACCACTCGCGTCTCACCGGCCTGGCCGCGGAACTCGATGCCTTGCGCCGCTACCATCGACAGACCCTGCAGGAACTGCCGATGGGTGTCTGCTCCCTGGCCAAGGACCAGGAAATCCTCATGTGGAACAAGGCGATGGAAGAGCTGACCGGAATTCCCGCCAAGCGCGTGGTCGGCTCGCGCCTGAGCACCATTGTCGAACCGTGGCGCGGCCTGCTGCTGGGCTTCATCAACGTGCCCGACGAACACTTGCATAAACAGCGCCTGGGCCTCGATGGCCAGACCCGTTGGCTGAACCTGCACAAGGCCGCCATCGACGAGCCGCTCGCTCCGGGTAACAGCGGCCTGGTGGTGCTGGTGGAAGACCTCACCGAAACCCAGATGCTCGAAGACAAGCTGGTGCACTCCGAACGCCTGGCCAGCATTGGCCGACTGGCCGCCGGGGTCGCCCATGAGATCGGCAACCCGGTGACCGGCATCGCCTGCCTGGCGCAGAACCTTCGCGAAGAGCGCGAAGATGACAGCGAAATTACCGAGCTGAGCAGCCAGATTCTCGAACAGACCAAGCGCATTTCGCGCATCGTCCAGTCGCTCATGAGCTTCGCCCATGCCGGCAGCCACCAGCAAACCGACGAGCCGGTGTGCCTGGCTGAAGTGGCGCAGGACGCCATCGGCCTGCTGGCATTGAACCGGCGCAATTTCGAAGTGCAGTTCTTCAACCTGTGCGATCCCGATCACTGGGTCGAAGGCGATCCGCAACGTCTCGCGCAAGTACTTATCAACCTGCTGTCCAACGCCCGCGATGCCTGCCCCGCCGGCGCCGCGGTGCGGGTCAAAAGCGAGGCCAGCGAACATACCGTCGACCTCATCGTCGAGGACGAAGGCAGCGGCATTCCGAAAAACATCATGGACCGTCTGTTCGAACCGTTCTTCACCACCAAGGATCCGGGCGAGGGAACCGGGCTGGGGCTCGCTCTGGTCTATTCCATCGTGGAAGAGCATTATGGACAGATCACCATCGACAGCCCGGCCGATGTTCAAAGCCAGCGCGGCACCCGGATCCGAGTGACCCTGCCGCGTCATGTCGAAGCGACGTCCGCTGTGAACTGAGACCGTCGAGAGAATTGAATCAATGCCTCACATTCTGATCGTCGAAGACGAAACCATCATCCGTTCCGCCCTGCGCCGCCTGTTGGAACGAAACCAGTACCAGGTCAGCGAGGCCGGGTCGGTGCAGGAAGCCCAAGAGCGCTTCAGCATTGCCACCTTCGACCTCATCGTCAGCGACCTGCGCCTTCCCGGCGCTCCCGGTACCGAACTGATCAAGCTTGGCCAAGGCACTCCCGTGCTGATCATGACCAGCTACGCCAGCCTGCGCTCGGCCGTCGACTCCATGAAGATGGGCGCCGTCGACTACATCGCCAAGCCGTTCGACCACGATGAAATGCTCCAGGCGGTCGCCCGCATCCTGCGCGATCGTCAGAACGCTCCGGCAGCACCGGCCGAACGCGCCAACGGCAAGGCGGCCGCAGGCGAGAAAGTCGCCGCCGGCAATGCCAATGGCGAGATTGGCATCATCGGTACCTGTCCGCCGATGCAGGACCTCTACAGCAAGATCCGCAAGGTCGCGCCCACCGATTCCAACGTCCTGATCCAAGGCGAATCCGGTACCGGCAAAGAGTTGGTCGCCCGCGCCCTGCACAACCTTTCGCGCCGCGCCAAGGCACCGATGATTTCGGTGAACTGTGCGGCGATTCCGGAAAGCCTGATCGAATCCGAACTGTTCGGCCACGAGAAAGGCGCCTTCACCGGTGCCAGCGCCGGACGTGCCGGTCTGGTCGAAGCTGCGGATGGCGGCACGCTGTTCCTCGACGAAATCGGCGAGCTGCCACTGGAAGCCCAGGCTCGCCTGCTGCGGGTACTACAGGAAGGCGAGATTCGCCGGGTGGGTTCGGTGCAGTCGCAGAAGGTCGATGTCCGCCTGATCGCGGCGACCCACCGTGACTTGAAAAACCTGGCCAAGGTCGGGCAATTCCGGGAAGACCTCTATTACCGCCTGCACGTCATCGCGCTGAAACTGCCGGCGCTGCGTGAGCGCGGTGCGGACGTCAATGAAATCGCCAACGCCTTCCTCGCCCGCCAGGGCGCGCGCATTGGCCGTTCTGACCTGAAGTTCGCCCACGACGCGGAACAGGCCATCCGTCATTACTCGTGGCCGGGTAACGTGCGGGAGCTGGAAAACGCCGTCGAGCGCGCGGTGATTCTGAGCGAGAGCCCGGAAATTTCCGCTGACCTGCTGGGCATCGACATCGAGCTGAGCGACCTGGAAGACCACGTGCACTTCGACAACCTGCCGGCTATCGGCAGCGCAGCCAACGCCACCAGCCACGAGCCCACCGAAGATCTGTCGCTGGAGGACTACTTCCAGCACTTCGTCCTCGAGCACCAGGACCACATGACCGAGACCGAGCTGGCACGCAAGCTGGGTGTCAGCCGCAAATGCCTGTGGGAACGGCGCCAGCGCCTGGGCATTCCACGTCGCAAGAGCGGCGCTACCAGCGAGAGCTGAGGCACCGCCGCTGCTCCACAGGTAACAGTGAC
The DNA here is from genome assembly GCF_025466035.1 of Pseudomonas sp. 20P_3.2_Bac5. NCBI lineage: Bacteria > Pseudomonadati > Pseudomonadota > Gammaproteobacteria > Pseudomonadales > Pseudomonadaceae > Pseudomonas > Pseudomonas sp. 20P_3.2_Bac5. The sequence goes on from NZ_JANLOA010000123.1 coordinate 24,995, forward strand.
GGCGTGGCACAAACTGTTACCTCTAGGCGGCGACGTAACAAAAACCGGGGTTTACGGTAACGAAATCCCGGTTTTTTTTCGCCTCGAATTGGCCCCCGAAACTACCTAACCCCTTGTTTTACTGGGGTTTGCAAAAGTTGGCACGGCACCTGCTATATGTTCGGTACAAGAACAATAACAAGCACAGCAAAACACAATAAAAATAAGACGAATCGGCTCACGCACAATAAGAACAATACGGCGGAGGCGCAGCTAACTGATTCTTTTGGAGAGGAGTTGTGTTTGGGGCTTGCCCCACAACCGGGCAGAGAACAACAAAAACTGCACTCAAGCAGAGCCTGAACTGGTTGGATCGAGAGATCATCGCAACATCGGCGACCAAAGCAATCCGTTTGCTCTTGTACTCCCGATTAGGGAGACGATCCACAAGCCTTGTGGCGTTTTGTGGATAGGGCGTGAATAAAAACAAGAAGCCCGACAAAAAAACAATAAGAGCACGCAACTACTTCTTGGGGAGCTTCGGCTCCCCTTGTAGTTTCTCCCTTCTGCGAAGCTTCCTACACAGCCATTTTTCGGGCGCCTACACCCTTTTCTGACTAAATGCTAGAATCCACGCCCATCATGCGGCCATTCTACGTTTATGGCCGAAAATTCCTTCAAACAGTGCATCCCATGCTGAAGAAGCTGTTCCAGTCTTTCCGTCCCCCCGTGCATGTCCAGCACCATCGGCGCACCACGCCCGAGGTGATCAACAGCGCACAACATTCGCTGCAGCGCAGCCAGTTCAGCCGCCACGCGGTGAGCATCGTCGAGCGCCTGCAAAGCGCCGGCTACCAGGCCTATCTGGTCGGTGGTTGCGTACGCGACATGCTCTTGGGCATCAACCCCAAGGACTTCGACGTCGCTACCAGCGCCACCCCCGAGCAGGTCCGTGCGGAATTCCGCAACGCCCGGGTCATCGGTCGACGCTTCAAGCTGGTCCACGTCCATTTCGGGCGCGAGATCATCGAAGTCGCCACCTTCCGCGCCAACCATCCGGTGGATGAAGAAGAAAACAGTCACCAGTCTTCCCGCAACGAGAGCGGACGGATCCTACGTGACAACGTCTACGGCACCTTGGAAGAAGATGCCCAGCGCCGTGACTTCACCATCAACGCCCTTTACTACGATCCGGTCAGCGAGCGCATTCTCGATTACGCCAATGGCGTACACGACATCCGCAATCGCCTGCTGCGCCTGATCGGCGATCCGACCCAGCGCTACCAGGAAGACCCGGTCCGCATGCTGCGTGCCGTGCGTTTCGCCGCCAAGCTGAACTTCGGTATCGAAAAGCACACCGTGCAGCCGATCCGCGAACTGGCACCGATGCTGCGGGAAATCCCGGCGGCGCGGCTGTTCGAGGAATCGCTGAAGCTGTTCCTGTCCGGACACGCCGCCGACACCTTCGAGATGCTGGTGGACCTGCAACTGTTCGATCCGCTGTTCCCGGCCAGTGCCCAGGCCCTGGAAGAGCACCCGAACTACACCCACACGCTGATCAGTCAGGCGCTGATCAACACCGACCTGCGGATCAAGCAGGGCAAGCCGGTCACCCCGGCGTTCCTGTTTGCCGCCCTGCTCTGGCCAGCCCTGCCGGGTCGCGCCCTGTACCTGCAAAGCCGCGGCATGCCGCCGATCCCGGCCATGCAGGAAGCCGCCCACGAGCTGATCGCCGAACAATGCCAGCGCATCGCCATTCCGAAGCGCTTCACCCTGCCGATCCGCGAAATCTGGGACATGCAGGAACGCCTGCCACGCCGCAGCGGCAAGCGTGCCGACCTGTTGCTCGACAACCCGCGTTTCCGTGCCGGTTACGACTTCCTGCTGTTGCGTGAAAGCGCAGGCGAGGAAACCGAGGACCTCGGCCAGTGGTGGACCGCCTATCAGGAATGCAACGAAAGCGAGCGCCGCGAGATGATCCGCGAGCTGGGCGGCCGTGAAGAAGGCAGCAGCGCCGGCCCACGCAAACGCAAGCGCAGCCCGAGCAAGCGCAAGCGCGTCGACAGTGGCACAGGCGAGTAAGCAGCATGGTCCGCGTCTACATCGGCCTGGGCAGCAACCTGGCCAATCCGCAGGAGCAGTTGCGCAGCGCCATTGAAGCGCTGGCACTGCTACCGGATACACAGGTCGCCGGCGTTTCGTCCTTTTATGCCAGCGATTCGCTGTCCCCCGGCCAGCCGCGCTACACCAACGCCGTGGCCGCGCTGGACACCGCACTCGAGCCCATTGCGCTGCTCGACGCCCTGCAAGCCATCGAGGCGGATCAGGGCCGCGAACGCAAGGAGCGCTGGGGCCCGCGCACCCTTGACCTGGACATCCTGCTCTACGCCGACCGGGTCATCGACGAACCGCGACTGAAAGTGCCCCACTACCACATGCACGCCCGCCCGTTCGTGCTCTATCCCCTGGCCGAACTGGTGCCCGAAGGCTTCCGGCTGGCAGATCAGCGGCCCCTCTCGCAATTACTGGCAGATTGCCCGTTCGTCGGCCTCGAGCGCCTGTAACCGGGCGTTCCCCCAGCGGTAACGCCCGTAACAGCCACGACGTAACAATGCGGTAACACGGTAATTGACTTCCCCCCTCGCGCTCACGACTATAGGCGTCCCGTGGCACCCCAGTGCCATAAACAAGGCGTAAATAGGCCTGGAACAGATCCAAACCCAAACACCACGATCGATGATGTGCTGTTCCAGAAGATGAATACATGCGTTGTACGCAGTGGTTTTTCACAGCGCCTGAACGAGGATTGCTTTTCATGCCAGACGTAACCCTGACCACCCTCCAGGCCCTCAAGGCCAAGGGTGAGAAAATCGCCATGCTGACCTGCTATGACGCGACCTTCGCCCAGACCGCGAACCGCGCCGGCGTGGAGATCCTGTTGGTGGGCGATTCCCTGGGCATGGTCCTGCAGGGCCATGACAGCACTTTGCCGGTGACCAATTCAGAAATGGCCTACCACGTCGCCAGCGTCAAACGCGGCAACGAAGGTGCGCTGATCCTGGCCGACCTGCCCTTCATGGCGTATGCCACCCCCGAGCAAGCCTTCGCCAACTGTGCCCAGCTGATGCAGGCCGGTGCGCACATGGTCAAGCTCGAAGGCGCCGCCTGGCTGGGCGACACCATCCGCCTGCTGGCTGAGCGTGGCGTGCCGGTTTGCGCCCATCTGGGCCTGACCCCGCAAGCGGTGAACATCCTCGGCGGCTACAAGGTCCAGGGCCGTCAGGAAAACCAGGCCCGGCAGATGCGCGCCGACGCCATCGCCCTGGAACAGGCGGGTGTCGCAATGCTGCTGCTCGAGTGCGTGCCGAGCGAGCTAGCCGCGGAAATCACCCAGGCCGTGGGCATTCCGGTCATCGGTATCGGCGCTGGCAGCGCCACCGATGGTCAGGTGCTGGTCATGCACGACATGCTGGGCCTGTCGCTGACCGGTCGTACACCGAAGTTCGTGAAGAACTTCATGGCCGGCCAGCCGGACATCCAGAGTGCTTTCCAGGCCTATGTCCAAGCGGTCAAGGACGTCAGCTTCCCTGGCACCGAACATGGGTTCAGCGCATGAACACCGTCAAGACCGTTCGCGAGCTGCGCGCCGCCGTCGCCCGCGCCCGCAGCGAAGGCAAGCGGGTCGGTTTCGTACCGACCATGGGTAACCTGCACAGCGGCCACGCGGCTCTGGTGACCAAGGCCGCCCAACGCGCCGATTTCGTCGTCGCCAGCATCTTCGTCAACCCGCTGCAGTTCGGCCCCAGCGAAGACCTCGACAAATACCCGCGCACCCTGGCCGCCGACCAGGAGCGCCTGCTCCAGGCCGGTTGCCACCTGCTGTTCGCCCCCACCGTCGAAGAGATGTACCCCGACGGCATGGGCGTACAGACCCGGGTCAGCGTTCCGCACCTCTCGGAAGGTCTCTGCGGCGCCAGCCGTCCCGGCCACTTCGAAGGCGTGGCCACGGTAGTCAGCAAACTGTTCAACATGGTCCAGCCGGACCTGGCCATATTCGGTCAGAAGGACTTCCAGCAACTGGCGGTGATCCGCGCGCTGGTGCGTGACCTGAACATGCCGATCCAGATCATCGGCGAGCCGACGGTGCGCGCTGACGACGGCCTGGCGCTGTCCTCGCGCAACGGCTACCTGAACGACGAACAGCGCGCCATCGCGCCAACCGTCTACCGCACCCTGAGCCACATGGCCGAGGCGATCCGCCAGGGCCGTCGCGACTACCCGGTGCTGATTGCCGAAGGCCAGCAAACGCTACAGACCGCCGGCCTCAAACCGGACTACCTGGAAGTACGCCAGGCGCTGAACCTGCGCCCGGCCGGCGAAACCGACCGCGATCTGGTGATCCTGGTGGCAGCGTTCCTCGGTGCCACCCGCCTGATCGACAACCTGCACCTGAATCTCGACGAGAAGTAAGCTCGAAGAGCAAGTCCGTGCCATCATCCGAAGGCCAGACCGTGTCTGAATGACATATCTCAATGGCATTTGCCGGCCCGCCGCGAAATAATCCGCGAGGGCCGGCAAACGGTCCCGGGTACACAGTGTCCAAGGCAGTTCAAGCAACCAAGGAAACCTGCAGCGATGGCGTATTACCGCACTCCTCATGATGTCACCGCTCTGCCAGCCTGGCAGGCACTCCAGCAACACCGCGAAGCCATGCAGGATTTCAGCATGCGCGAGGCATTCAATGCCGAACCGCAACGTTTCAACCAATTCTCCCTGAGCAGTTGCGGGCTTTTCCTCGACTACTCGAAAAACCTGATCAACGCCGAGACCCGCACCAAGCTGGTCGGTCTGGCCAATGAAGTCGGCTTGAAAGAGGCGATCGACGCCCTGTTCGCCGGCGAGATCCTCAACGCCTCCGAAGGTCGCCCGGCCCTGCACACCGCGCTGCGCCGCCCGGTCGGCGACAAGCTGAGCGTCAACGGCGTCAACGTGATGCCGGAAGTGCACAAAGTGCTGAACCAGGTCACCGAGCTGGTTGGCAAGATCCACGACGGGCTGTGGCGCGGCTACAGCGAGAAGCCCATCACCGACGTGGTGAACATCGGTATCGGCGGCTCGTTCCTCGGCCCGGAGCTGGTCTCCGAAGCCCTGCTGCCCTACGCCCAACGCGGCGTGCGCTGCCATTACCTGGCGAACATCGATGGCAGCGAATTCCACGAGCTGTCGGCCAAGCTGCGCGCCGAAACCACCCTGTTCATTGTTTCCTCGAAATCCTTCAACACCCTGGAAACCCTGAAGAACGCCCAGGCCGCTCGCGCCTGGTACCTGGCCCAGGGCGGCTCGGAAGCCGAGCTCTATCGCCACTTCATCGCCGTTTCCAGCAACAAGGCCGCCGCAGTGGCCTTCGGTATCCGCGAAGAGAACATCTTCCCGATGTGGGACTGGGTGGGCGGGCGCTACTCGCTGTGGTCGGCCATCGGTCTGCCGATCGCCCTGGCCATCGGCACCGCCAACTTCAAGGAACTGCTGTCCGGTGCCTACACCATGGACCAGCATTTCCAGAACGCGCCGTTCGAGCAGAACATGCCGGTGCTGCTGGCCTTGCTCGGAGTCTGGTACGGTAATTTCTGGGGCGCGCAGGCTCATGCGATCCTGCCGTACGACCATTACCTGCGTAACATCACCAAGCACCTGCAACAACTGGACATGGAATCAAACGGTAAATCCGTCCGTCAGGACGGCACGCCGGTCAACCACGACACCGGCCCGGTCATCTGGGGCGGCGTAGGCTGCAACGGCCAGCACGCGTATCACCAGTTGCTGCACCAGGGCACCCAGTTGATTCCGGCCGACTTCATCGTTCCGGTGGTCAGCTTCAACCCGGTTGCCGACCACCATCAGTGGCTGTACGCCAACTGCCTGTCGCAAAGCCAGGCGCTGATGCTCGGCAAGACCCGCGCCGAAGCCGAAACCGAGCTGCGCGAGAAGGGCATGGCCGAGGCCGAGGTGCAGAGGCTGGCGCCGCACAAGGTGATCCCTGGCAACCGCCCGAGCAACACCTTGGTGGTGGAGCGGATCAGCCCGCGTCGTCTCGGCGCGCTGGTGGCCATGTACGAGCACAAGGTCTTCGTGCAGAGCGTGATCTGGGGCATCAACGCCTTCGACCAATGGGGCGTGGAACTGGGCAAGGAGCTCGGCAAAGGCGTCTACCAGCGCCTGACCGGCGGCATCGAAGAACCTGCCGAAGACGCCTCGACCCAAGGCCTGATCAACTACTTCCGCGGCCGTCACCGCGGCTGACCGCCTAACGCTGCCCCCGAACATGGCCGGGGGCAGCGACTACACTGTCCTGACCCGGCAGCCTTCGAACATCACGGCGAAGACCCGCTCCCCCGCGTGCAGCAGGAGCGTCACCGTTGATGAAGGCAACGCCGTCCCATAACAACAGGACAGGTTGTGCCATGTTCGAGATCAGTACCTTCCCCAAAGCCGACGCCGTCAGTCGCGCCGCCGAAATCAGCCAGGCCGACTACGAACGCCTCTACCGCCAATCGATAGAACAGCCCGATCAATTCTGGACCGAGCAGGCCAAACGCCTGGACTGGGTCAGCCCGTGGAGCGCGATCCAGGAGTGCGACATCCGCACCGGCAAAGCCGTCTGGTTCAAGGACGCGAAACTCAACGTCAGCTACAACTGCCTCGACCGCCACCTGGCCAAACACGGCGACCAGCCGGCGATCATCTGGGAGGGCGACGACCCGAGCCGTTCCGCCACCCTCAGCTATCGCCAGGTGCACCAGCAGGTTTGCCGACTGGCCAACGTGCTCAAACAACGCGGCGTGAACAAAGGCGACCGGGTGTGCATCTACATGCCGATGATCCCGGAGGCGGCTTTCGCCATGCTCGCCTGCACCCGCATCGGCGCGATTCACTCGGTGGTGTTCGGCGGCTTTTCCCCCGATGCCCTGCGCGACCGCATCCTCGATGCCGACTGCCGGACGGTGATCACCGCCGATGAAGGCGTGCGCGGCGGCAAGACCGTCGCCCTCAAGCAGAACGTCGACAAGGCCCTGGCCAGTTGTCCGAATGTAAACAGTGTGGTGGTGGTCAAGCGTACCGGTGGCAAGGTCGAATGGAACGACCAGCGCGACCTCTGGTATCACGATGCCATCGCCCAGGTCAGCGACGACTGCCCGCCCGAACCGATGGACGCCGAAGACCCGCTGTTCATCCTCTACACCTCCGGCAGCACCGGTAAACCCAAAGGCGTGCTGCACAGCACCGCCGGTTATCTGCTACAGGCAGCCATGACCTTCAAAGTGGTGTTCGACTACCGCGAAGGCGAAGTCTTCTGGTGCAGCGCCGACGTCGGCTGGGTGACTGGCCACAGCTATATCGTCTACGGACCGCTGGCCAATGGCGCCACCAGCGTGATGTTCGAAGGTGTGCCGAACTACCCGGACGCCTCGCGTTTCTGGCAAGTCGTGGACAAGCATCAGGTAAACATCTTCTACACCGCACCCACCGCCCTGCGCGCCCTGATGCGCGAAGGCGAAGGCCCGCTGAAAAATACGTCGCGCAAAAGCCTGCGCCTGCTCGGCAGCGTTGGCGAACCTATCAACCCGGAAGCCTGGGAGTGGTACTTCAACGTCGTCGGCGAGCAACGCTGTCCCATCGTCGACACCTGGTGGCAGACCGAAACCGGCGCCACGATGCTGACCCCACTGGTCAGCGCCCGGCACATCAAGCCCGGCTGCGCGACCAAGCCGATGTTCGGCGTCCAGCCGGTGCTGCTGGACGAGAAAGGCCAGATCATCGAAGGCCCCGGCGCCGGCATGCTGGCGATCAAGGCCAGTTGGCCGGCGCAGATCCGCAGCGTCTACGGCGATCACCAGCGGATGATCGACACCTACTTCAAACCCTTCCCCGGCTATTACTTCACCGGCGATGGCGCCCGCCGCGATGAACAGGGCGACCTGTGGATAACCGGGCGCATCGACGACGTGATCAATGTGTCCGGCCACCGCATCGGCACCGCCGAGGTGGAAAGCGCGCTGGTGCTGCACGACAGCATCGCCGAGGCGGCGGTGGTCGGTTATCCCCACGACCTCAAGGGCCAGGGCATCTACGCCTTCGTCACACCGATGAATGGCATCGAGCCAGACGAGGCGCTGAAAAAAGAGCTGCTGGCGCTGGTCAGCAAGGAAATCGGCAGCTTCGCCAAACCGGAGCTGATCCAGTGGGCACCGGCATTGCCCAAGACCCGCTCGGGCAAGATCATGCGGCGGATCCTGCGCAAGATCGCCTGCAACGAGCTGGACAACCTGGGCGACACCTCGACCCTGGCCGACCCGGGCGTGGTGCAGGGGTTGATCGATAAGCGGCTCAATACCTGATAGAACGTTTCCCTGGATTGGGGGACCTATCGCGAGCAAGCTCGCTCCTACAATGCCCGTAGGAGCGAGCTTGCTCGCGATAAGGCCACAGCGCCCCCACGCTTCGGAAACCGACATCAAGGCCCCCATGGAACCCCTTCGCCGCCGTATCGAAACCCAAGTCATGAGCCTCACCGGCCTCGCCCTCGGCCAGCTCGACCTGGAAAACCCCAAGGGCGACCCCGGCCTGTTCGGCCCGCAAAGCGTGTGCTGGCAAGTGCACGGCGATTTTCCCAGCATGCTGGTCGGTGGCATCAGCGCCCTGATGCTGCAGGTCCTGCATCCGCTGGCGCTGGCAGGCGTCTGGGATCACTCCAACTTCCGCGAGGACATGCTCGGCCGCCTGCGCCGCACCAGCCAGTTCATCTCCGGCACCACCTTCGGTTCGACCCGCGACGCCAACTGGCTGATCGAGCGGGTGCGCACCATCCACCTGCAGGTCGTCGGCACCGCTGCGGATGGTCGCCCGTATGCTGCCAGTGACCCGGACCTGTTGACCTGGGTGCATGTCTGCGAAGTGAGCAGCTTCCTCGCCGCTCACCTGCGCTACCGCAACCCGCACTTGAGCGACGCGGCGCAGGACGCCTATTACAACGAAATCGCCCTGATCGCCGAACGCCTCGGTGCTCGCGACGTGCCGCGCTCCCGCCAGGAAGTCGCGGACTACCTGCGACGCATGCGCCCGCAACTCCAGTGTGATGAACGCAGCCGCGAAGTGCTCCGCGTCCTGCTCGACGCCCCGGCGCCGAGCCGTCTGGCCAAGCCGGTCGGCAGCCTGATGATGCAGGCCGGGATTGGGCTGCTGCCGGACTGGGCCGCGGACATGCTCGCGCTCAGGCAAGGAGCGCTGAAACAGCGAGTGGTCGGACTGGGCATCAATACGGTGGCCCCGGTGCTGCGCTGGGCGATGCGCGATGGATCAGCGCATCGGGCACGGCGGCGGATGGGAGTCAGTTAAGCCTGGCGCTACGCTTGAGGGCCTCGGCACCGGACATCTCCAATCCACCGCCATCTATGCCACTATGTCGCCCGATCGAAGCCACAGAAGCTTCAGCGTTCCTACGCTAAATCCAACAACAATGAGGACCCGCGCATGCAAGATGTCGTAATCGTCGCCGCCACCCGTACTGCCGTCGGCAGTTTCCAGGGCGCGCTGGCCACAATTCCAGCCGTTGACCTGGGCGCCGCCGTGATCCGCCAGTTGCTGGCCCAGACCGGCCTGGACGGCGAGCTCGTCGACGAAGTCATCCTCGGCCAGGTACTGACCGCCGGCGCCGGACAAAACCCGGCACGCCAGGCCGCGATCAAGGCCGGCCTGCCCCACGCTGTTCCGGCCCTGACCCTGAACAAGGTCTGCGGCTCCGGCCTCAAGGCCCTGCACCTCGCCGCCCAGGCCATCCGCTGCGGCGACGCCGACATCATCATCGCCGGCGGCCAGGAAAACATGAGCCTGTCCAACTACGTCATGCCCGGCGCCCGCACCGGTCTGCGCATGGGCCACGCGAGCCTGGTCGACACCATGATCAGCGACGGCCTGTGGGATGCGTTCAACGACTACCACATGGGTATCACCGCCGAGAACCTGGTGGAGAAGTACGGCATCAGCCGTGAAGAACAGGATGCCTTCGCCGCCGCTTCCCAGCAGAAAGCTGCGGCCGCCATCGAAGCCAAGCGCTTCGTCGACGAAATCACCCCGATCCTGATCCCCCAGCGCAAAGGCGACCCGATTGCCTTCGTCACCGACGAACAGCCCCGGGCCGGCACCACCGCCGAATCCCTCGGCAAGCTCAAGCCAGCCTTCAAGAAGGACGGCAGTGTTACCGCCGGCAACGCCTCGTCGCTCAATGACGGCGCCGCCGCCGTGATGCTGATGAGCGCGGCCAAGGCGCAAGAACTGGAACTGCCAGTACTGGCGCGGATCAAGGCCTACGCCAATGCCGGGGTCGACCCGGCGATCATGGGCATTGGCCCGGTCAGCGCCACCCGCCGCTGCCTGGACAAGGCCGGCTGGACCCTTGACCAGCTCGACCTGATCGAAGCCAACGAAGCCTTCGCCGCCCAGGCCCTGTCGGTGGGCAAGGAACTGGGTTGGGATGCGAGCAAGGTCAACGTCAATGGCGGCGCCATCGCCATCGGCCACCCGATCGGCGCGTCGGGCTGCCGCGTGCTGGTCACCCTGCTCCACGAAATGATCAAGCGCGACGCGAAAAAAGGTCTGGCGACCCTGTGCATCGGCGGCGGCCAGGGCGTTGCCCTGGCAATCGAACGCTGATCGACACGGGAGGGGCCGCGCTGGCCCCTCCTCCGCCCCGACGGTAAACTGCACGCCCGCAACCAAGGCCACGTGCATGTCCTCCTTGAATCAGGCGCTGCGCGCCGCCCTCGATAGTCGCCAACCCCTTCTCGCTGAACTGCATGCCCAAGGCACCGACTGTTACCGCCTGTTCCATGGCAGCCAGGAAGGCGTGCCCGGCCTGACCGCCGACCGCTACGGCCCGCAACTCATGGTGCAGAGCTTTCACCAGACACTGGAACGCGACGCCCTGCTGGACCTGCACGCCAGCATCGAGCAAAGCCTCGGACAACCGCTGCAACTGGTCTACAACGACCGCTCGCGGGGCAACAGCCGAATCGACCGTCAGGACACGGTGTACCAGGCGACCGAGGAAGCGTTGGAGGAAACCGTCGGCCATGAGTGGGGGCTGAATTACCGAGTGCGCGGCCGTCATGCCGGGCAGGATCCCCTGCTGTTCCTCGACCTGCGCAACGCCCGTGGCTGGGTCAAGCAGCACAGCGCCGGCAAAAGTGTGCTCAACCTCTTTTCCTACACCTGTGGGGTCGGCCTGAGCGCGGCAGCCGGCGGTGCCAGCGAGGTGTGCAACCTCGATTTCGCCGAAGGCAACCTGGCTGTCGGTCGCGAGAACGGTGCGCTCAATCCGCAACTGGCACCGATGGACTTCATCCAGTCCGACTACTTCCCGGCAATCCGCCAACTGGCCGGGCTGCCCATCAGCCAGCGGCGCGGGCAGAAGCTGCCGTCCTATGTGCGCCTGGAAGCCCGGCAGTTCGACCTGGTATTTCTCGATCCGCCGGCCTGGGCCAAAAGCGCGTTCGGTACGGTTGACCTGCTGCGCGATTACCAAAGCCTGCTCAAACCGGCCTTGCTGACCACCGCCGAAGACGGTGTGCTGATCTGCAACAACAACCTGGCCCGGGTCGACATGGACGACTGGCGCGAACAGGTGCTGCGCTGCGCGGAGAAAGCCGGTCGCCCGGTGCGCGAGTGGCAGGTGATCAGCCCGGCCGCGGACTTCCCTTCGCACGATGGTCGCCCGCCGCTAAAGACATTGGTGCTGCATCTGTAGGGCACACAGACCGGGGGCTGTCGGGTTTTCCCGGCAACCGCCGGAACTCGATTAACGTGCCATACTCTAAGCGTCCCGCTTCCTACGCAGATGCCGCACATGTCCAAAGGATTGACCCGCGCCCTCGGCGCCCTGCTGGCCGCCCTCGCCCTGTACAGCCTTCTTGGCTTCTTCATCCTTCCCGGCGTCGCCCTTCGCATTGCCAACCAGCAACTGGCCCAATACGCCACCGTACCGGCACAGTTGCAGCGCATCGAACTCAATCCGTTCAGCCTGGAACTGACGGTCTGGGGCCTGCAGATCGGTGACCCGGGCAAGGAGCAGATCGGCTTCGAACGCCTGTACGCCAATCTGCAACTGGACAGCCTGTGGAGCGGCGCCCTGCACCTGGACAGCGTCGAACTGGTCAAACCGCGCACTGAGCTGCTGTTCGCCAAGGACGGCAGCCTGAATCTGACCCAACTGTTCAAACTCCCGCCAAGCGAAGCTAAACCCGAAGCGCCGGCCAGCGATCCATTCCCGCTGCGCATCGGCAGCATTCGTCTGAGCGATGGCTACCTGCACTTCCAGGATAACCGCCCAAGCGAGCCAATCGAATTCCTCTACGACTCGATGAACCTGGAGCTGAAAAACCTCAGCACCCTGCCCGACGACAACACCGACATGACCCTGGTGGCGGCCGGTCCGAACGGTGGACACATCGACTGGAGCGGCACGTTCAGCCTGTCGCCGATCGCCTCCAAGGGCACGCTGAAAATCACCGACGGCAAGATGAAAGCGTTCTGGCCTTATGTGCGTGACGCCGTTCCGCTGGTGCTGGAAAACGGCGTGTACAACCTGCAGACCGACTACAGCATCAGCCTGGCCAAAGAGACCGAGCTTCTGCTGGACAACACCGCGCTGAGCATCGCGTCCTTTGCGATCAAGGCCCCCGATGGCCGGCCGCTGGTGCGTCTGGCCAAACTGGACGTCACGGAAAGCTCGGTCGACCTGGCCAAGCAGTTGGTAACCGTCGGCAAGATCCGCAGCGAACAACTGGAAACCTGGGCAGCCCTTGAAGCCGACGGGCAACTGGATTGGCAGAAACTGTTCGCCAGCCAACCGGCCAAGGCCACGCCCAAGGAAAAAGCCGAGCCGGCCACCGCTGAACCTGCCGCCAAAGAAAAAGCCACACAGGACGCGCCCAGCAAGCCATGGCAAGTGCTGCTGCGCGACACCCAGTTGCGCAACTATCAGGTGCATCTGGCCGATCGCACACAAAAGGAAGCGGTTGCCCTGGATGTCGGCCCGATCAACGTTGATCTGCAGAATTTCGACAGCCTGAACAAATCGCCTTTTACCCTCAAGCTCGACAGCGGCGTCGGCAAGCAGGGCAAGCTGCAGGCGTCCGGCGAGGTCAACCTGGCACCGGTCACGGCGAAGCTCAAGGTCAGCACCCAAGACATCGACCTGCGTATTGCCCAGGCCTACATCAGCCCGTTCATTCGCCTGGAACTGCGTAGCGGCATGCTCGGCAGCGACCTTAATGTCGACCTCAAGAGTACCGAGCCACTGGCCTTTGCCATTACGGGCAAGGCCCGGGTCAACCAGTTGCACACCCTGGACACCATCAAGAACCGCGACTTCGTCAAATGGCAGCAACTCGATCTGGACGGCATCGAATACCGTCACGGTGACGCCCTGAGCATCGCCAAGGTCAATCTGCTCCAGCCTTACGCGCGCTTCATGATCAACGAGGACCGCACTACCAACGTCGACGACCTGCTGATTCCGCAACCGGCCGACAGCGGCGCGAAAAACCAGGCCAAGGCCGCACCAGGAAACGACAAGCCTCTGGGCGTGCATATCGGCCAGATCGACATCAACGACGGCTCGGCCAACTTCGCCGACTTCAGCCTCACGCCCAACTTCGCCACGGCGGTCCAGCAGCTCAATGGCCAGATCGGCACCATCGACAATCGCCAGCCGAAGCCGGCCAAGGTCGACGTCAAAGGCAAGGTCGACCGTTACGCGCCGGTGATCATCAAAGGCGCGCTCAACCCGTTCAACCCGATGGCCAGCCTGGATATCGCCACCAGCTTCCGCCGGGTCGAGCTGACCACACTGACGCCCTACTCCGGCAAGTTCGCCGGCTTCCGCATCCGCAAGGGCCGGCTGAATCTCGACCTGCACTATGTGATTACCAACGGCCAGCTCAAGGCCGAGAACAAGGTGGTGGTGGAGCAGTTGCAACTGGGCGAGAAGGTCGACAGCCCGGACGCCGTGGACCTGCCGATCCGCCTTGCGGTGGCACTACTCAAGGACACCGAGGGCAAGATTTCCATCGAGTTGCCGGTCACCGGGGACCTGAACAACCCGCAGTTCAGCGTCATGCCGATCGTTTGGCAAACCTTGCGCAATCTGGTGCTGCGCGCGGCGCAGGCGCCGTTCAAGTTCATCGGTGGGCTGATTGCCGGTGGCGGTGCGGAAGACCTCGGCAACGTTGCCTTCGCCCCGGGTTCCAGCGATCTGAGCACTGATGCCCAGGGTGCCCTGGACAAGCTGTCCGCTGCCCTGAAAGAACGCCCCGCCCTGCGCCTGGAAATCGAAGGCACCAGCGCCCAGAGCAGCGACGGCCCATTGATTGCCCAGCAACGACTGGAGCGTGAATACCAGAGCACCTACTACAAGATCCTCCAGCGCCGCGGCGACAAGGTCCCGGCCCAGGCGTCGATGCTGCAGGTGCCGGAAGGCGATAAGCCGGCGATGCTTGAAGGCATCTACCGCACCCGTCTCAAGCAGCAACCGCCAGTGGAGTGGGAGCAACTGGACACAGAGCAGCGTGTCGGCCAGATGCGTGATGCCGTGCTCAAGACCTGGGCGGAGAGCGCTGTACTGCTGCGTCAGCTCGGCCAGGCAAGGGCCAGCAGCATCAAGGATTACCTGGTGGACAAGGGCAAGCTGGAAGACGAGCGGGTCTACTTCGTCGATGCCAGCCTCGGCCAGGCCGAACCCGATGGCCGGGTAATCTCGCCGATGCACCTCGACGCCGAGTAATTGCCCACCCGCAAAAAGAAGAGCCCCGGCATTGCCGGGGCTCTGGGTGCTCAAATCCTTTTGGGCTTTCGCATGAACCGTCAGGATCAGCGAACGGGACAAACCATCAGTTGGTTTTCAGGCCATCAGCCGATACGGCTTTGACGCCTTTGATTTTCTTGGCGATAGCCACTGCCACGTCTTTCTGGGAGGAGCTCACTGCCACATCGGAGGACAGCGACACTACGCCTTTGTTGGTTTCGACTTTGATGTCGGTACCAGGAATACCTTTCTCGGTTACCAGATCAGCTTTGACCTTGGTGGTGATCCAGGTGTCGGAAGTGGCTTCCTTCGCTTGGGTCACTTCACCGGCCGCAAGAGTCAGTGGCGCCTGGGTCGGCTGTTGGGCGAACGCTACGTTGGCCATGGTCAGAGTCAGGGCAGTAGCGGTGGCAGCAGCAATAGCGAACTTCTTCATACGAGACACTCCTGTTTTTCGAGAAATCTGCCACCGAAAGGTCCTGGTGGCAGGTGTAATCCTTACATTGCAGACGCTGTGCCAGTTTTTGATATCTTAAAAATCGTTTAGAAACAGTAACTTACGTAAATACGAAAATGCCGGGATCGTGCAAATTGCAAGTTGCCGCGTTATTGCGCATGCAAGATGCAAGTTGTCCCATCAATTCGCGCGCATAAAAAAAGGACCCCGGAGGGTCCTTTTTCGAAAGCCGGGAGTTAAACGCCCGACGCCTTCGCTGCAGCAACGTCTTTGATCGACAGCTTGATGCGACCGCGGTTGTCCACGTCCAGCACCAGAACTTCAACTTCCTGACCTTCTTTCAGGATGTCGGTCACTTTCTCTACGCGAGCGTCGCTCAGCATGGAGATGTGAACCAGACCGTCCTTGCCCGGCAGGATGTTGACGAAGGCGCCGAAGTCGACGATGCGCTCTACCTTGCCGACGTAGATCTTGCCGATCTCGGCTTCGGCAGTGATGCTCAGAACGCGCTGACGCGCTGCTTCTGCTGCATCTTTGGTTTCGCCGAAGATCTTGATCGAGCCGTCGTCTTCGATATCGATCGAAGCCTTGGTTTCTTCACAGATACCACGGATGGTCGCGCCGCCTTTACCGATGACGTCACGGATCTTGTCGGTGTCGATCTTCATCGCGATCATGGTCGGAGCATTTTCCGACAGCTCGCTACGGGACTGACCGATGATCTGGTTCATCTGACCGAGGATGTTCAGGCGCGCTTCCAGGGCTTGGCCCAGGGCGATCTCCATGATCTCTTCGGTGATGCCGTTGATCTTGATGTCCATCTGCAGCGCGGTAACACCCTTGGAGGTACCGGCAACCTTGAAGTCCATGTCGCCCAGGTGGTCTTCGTCACCGAGGATGTCGGTCAGAATGGCGAACTTCTCGCCTTCTTTAACCAGACCCATGGCGATACCGGCAACCGGAGCCTTCATCGGTACACCGGCGTCCATCAGTGCCAGGGAAGCACCGCAAACCGATGCCATCGAGCTGGAACCGTTGGATTCGGTGATTTCCGACACAACGCGGATGGTGTACGGGAATGCGTCAGCGGCTGGAAGCATGGCCTGAACCGAACGACGGGCCAGACGGCCGTGACCGATTTCACGACGACCAGCACCGCCCATGCGACCACACTCGCCCACCGAGAACGGAGGGAAGTTGTAGTGCAGCATGAAGGGGTCTTTACGCTCGCCTTCGAGGGTGTCCAGCAGCTGTGCGTCACGGGCAGTACCGAGGGTCGCAACAACCAGCGCCTGAGTCTCGCCACGGGTGAACAGTGCGGAACCGTGAGTCTTCGGCAGAACACCGACTTCGATGTTCAGCGGACGTACGGTCTTGGTGTCGCGACCGTCGATACGTGGCTTGCCGTTGACGATGTTTTCGCGAACGGTGCGGTATTCGATTTCGCCGAAGATTTCTTTGACTTCGCCAGCCGAAGCCTGACCTTCTTCACCGGAGAACTTGGCGATCGCCTGATCGCGCAGTTCGCCCAGACGAGCGTAACGGTCGGCCTTGACGGTGATGGTGTAGCCCTGGGAAACGGCTTCGCCGAATTCGGCGCGGATGGCGTTCAGCAGTTCGGTGTTGGCAACGGCTGGTTTCCAGTCCCAAGTTGGCTTGGCAGCTTCGGCGGCCAGCTCTTTGACAGCCTGGATGACTGCCTGGAATTCGTCGTGGGCAAACAGTACGGCACCCAGCATCTGGTCTTCGGTCAGCTCTTTGGCTTCCGATTCAACCATCAGAACGGCGTCGGAAGTACCGGCGACGACCATGTCCAGGCTGGAGGCAGCCAGTTGCTCGTAGGTCGGGTTCAGCAGGTAGCCGGTGCTCTCGTGGAAGGCAACGCGCGCGGCACCGATAGGGCCTTCGAACGGGATGCCGGAGATGGCCAGGGCAGCCGAGGTACCGATCATCGCAGCGATGTCCGGATCGGTCTTCTTGCTGGTGGAAACGACGGTGCAGACAACCTGCACTTCGTTCATGAAGCCTTCGGGGAACAGCGGACGGATCGGACGGTCGATCAGACGCGAAGTCAGGGTTTCTTTCTCGGAAGGACGGCCTTCACGCTTGAAGAAACCACCAGGGATCTTGCCGGCGGCGTAGGTCTTTTCCTGATAATGCACGGACAGCGGGAAGAAGCCCTTGCTCGGATCGGCGTGCTTGGCGCCAACCACGGTCACCAGCACGGTGACGTCATTATCAACGGTGACCAATACGGCACCGGATGCTTGACGGGCGATACGGCCAGTCTCGAGGGTTACGGTCGACTGACCGAACTGAAATTTCTTGATTACCGGGTTCACGGTTTCCTACCTTATCTTAGTGGCTCTGGGGGAACTGGTTTCTTGCGAATTCTTGGGCAGAACGGGGAATCGGCCCCATTGACCGTCCAGATAAAACTAAAGGTTGGGAGCCTGCCCGGCCGTCGCGGAAAACCGCTCGGGCAAGACAGACTGCCAACCTCATAGATACGCGCGGCGCGCTCGTCAGCCATGGAGCGAAAGCTCTTGGCTGAAGACCGCAGCACGCCGCGCACACCACTGGCCAGGCCGCTATTAGCGACGCAGACCCAGACGACCGATCAGGGCGCTGTAACGAGTGGCGTCTTTACCTTTCAGGTAGTCCAGCAGCTTGCGGCGCTGGTTTACCATGCGGATCAGACCACGACGGGAGTGGTGGTCTTTGCCGTTGGCCTTGAAGTGGCCTTGCAGCTTGTTGATGTTGGCGGTCAGCAGAGCAACCTGAACTTCCGGGCTACCGGTGTCACCAGCAGCTTGCTGGTAGTCGCCAACGATCTGTGCTTTTTCTTCAACGCTGAGTGCCATCTGGCTTTCTCCAAATCAAGGGAAACCGGTAAAGGCTTCCAATAGGCCAGGGACTGCTCCCTGTATTCATAAAAGTGAGGTGTGACCATGCCTATTAACAGCCACCCTCTAATCCATCCGTGCCGGACCTGAGCCCGGCACTGACGGTTTCGGTCATTCCGACCGAATCAGTCGACGCGGCGCGATGCGCCCGTCTTCGCTCACTTCACCGATCCCGATGAAGCGACCGTTGTGATCCTGTACGCGGACCATGCCGAATTTCGGCGCGTCCGGCGAACGTACCGGCTGACCATGCAGCCAGTAAAACGCACTGTGCTCGGAGAACTGCAGCAACGGCCAGTCCAGCAAACCGCTGTCCGAAGGCATCAGGAAGCGATCGATCGCTTCATTGCCGCCATCGGCGTGAACCTGCTCGAGTTCTTCGAGGGTCACGGTCTGGGCCAGTTCGAACGGTCCGGCATGGGTGCGACGCAGTTCGGCGACATAAGCACCACATCCCAACACCTCGCCGATATCTTCGACCAGGGTGCGGATATACGTGCCCTTGGTGCAACCGACCGAGAGACGAACCCGGGTGCCTTCGCACTCCAGCAGTTCCAAGCGGGTAATAGTAACAGAACGTGCTTCACGCTCCACTACTTCACCTGCACGCGCCAGTTTGTACAACGGCTGGCCATCGCGCTTGAGGGCCGAGTACATCGGAGGTATCTGGCTGATTGGACCACGAAATTGTGGCAACACCGCTTCAATGTCGGCGCGACCAACGGTCACATCGCGGGTCTGCAGGACTTCACCCTCGGCATCGCCGGTGGTGGTGGTCTGCCCCAGTTGCATGACCGTCTCGTAGCCCTTGTCGGAATCGAGCAGGTATTGCGAGAACTTGGTTGCCTCGCCGAAGCACAGCGGCAGTACGCCACTAGCGAGCGGATCAAGACTGCCGGTATGTCCGGCCTTTTCAGCATTGAGCAGCCAGCGGACCTTCTGCAACGCGGCGTTGGAGGTGAACCCCAGCGGCTTGTCGAGCAGGATGATGCCACTGACGTTACGACGGATACGTTTGACCTGAGCCACGGATCACTCCTTGCTATCCGGAACGTCGGTGCTCTGGTGCTGACTGTCCTCGGCGACGGCACGCTCGATCAGCGCGGACAGATGGGCGCCGCGGGTGACGCTCTCGTCATAGTGGAAATGCAGTTGCGGCACGCTGCGCAGCTTCATTTCACGGCCGAGCTGCATGCGCAGGAAACCGGAGGCGGAGTTCAGGACTTTCAGACTCTGCTTGATGTCTTCAGCGCTGTCCTGGCCCATGACGGTGATGAACACCTTGGCATGGCCGACATCGCGGCTGACATCGACGGCGGTGATGGTCACCAGGCCGACGCGGGGATCTTTGACTTCACGACGGATCAACTGAGCCAGCTCACGCTGCATTTGATCGCCAATGCGTTGGGTACGGCTATATTCTTTTGCCATGTCTTGCTACCTGTAACTAAAGCGGCAAACGCCCGGCCAGGCATCAGCCGGACCGGGCGTTGCGTTCAGCGACAAGCGTGGCTTCACAGCCACCCGCCCGTCGCTTCCAAGCTCGTGAATCAGAGCGTACGAGCCACCTGGACTTTCTCGAAGACTTCGATCTTGTCGCCGACCTTGACGTCGTTGTAGCTCTTGACGCCGATACCGCATTCCATGCCGGCACGTACTTCGGACGCATCGTCCTTGAAGCGGCGCAGGGATTCCAGCTCGCCTTCGAAGATAACCACGTCTTCGCGCAGTACACGGATCGGGCGGTTACGGTGAACCGTACCTTCCACAACCATGCAACCGGCGATGGCGCCGAACTTCGGCGAACGGAACACGTCGCGCACTTCGGCGATACCCAGGATGTTCTCGCGAACATCGCTGCCGAGCATACCGGTCAGGGCTTTCTTGACGTCTTCAATGATGTCGTAGATCACGTTGTAGTAACGCATATCCAGACCTTCCTGCTCGACGATCTTGCGCGCACCGGCATCGGCACGAACGTTGAAGCCGAACAGTACTGCGTTCGAAGCCAGTGCCAGGTTGGCGTCGCTCTCGGTGATACCACCGACACCGCCACCGATCACGCGCACTTGCACTTCGTCGTTGCCCAGGCCGCCGAGCGAACCTTGCAGCGCCTCGAGAGAACCACGAACGTCGGCCTTGAGCACGATGTTGAGGGTCTTCTTCTCTTCCTGGCCCATGTTCTCGAAGATGTTTTCCAGCTTGCCAGCATGAGCGCGAGCCAGTTTGACTTCGCGGAACTTGCCTTGGCGGAACAGTGCAACTTCGCGGGCTTTCTTCTCGTCAGCCACTACCGACAGCTCGTCGCCAGCGTCCGGGGTGCCGTCCAGGCCGAGGATCTCGACCGGGATAGACGGACCGGCTTCTTTGACGGGCTTGCCGTTCTCGTCGAGCATCGCTCGTACACGGCCGTAGTTGGAGCCGCACAGAACCATGTCGCCTTGACGCAGGGTGCCGTCCTGAACCAGAACGGTCGCCACCGGGCCACGGCCCTTGTCCAGGCGAGACTCGACCACGACACCACGACCTGGCGCGGATGGAGTGGCTTTGAGCTCGAGGATCTCGGCTTGCAGCAGAACGGCTTCGAGCAGTTCGTCAACACCGGTACCCATCTTCGCCGAAACCTTGACGAATGGAGTGTCACCACCCCAGTCCTCGGAGGTAACGCCTTCGACGGACAGCTCGTTGCGGATGCGATCGAGGTCAGCGCCCGGCTTGTCGATCTTGTTCACTGCAACAACCAGTGGAACACCAGCAGCCTTGGCGTGCTGAACCGCTTCGCGGGTCTGAGGCATCACACCGTCGTCAGCCGCGACCACCAGGATCACGATGTCGGTCGCCTTGGCACCACGGGCACGCATGGCGGTAAACGCGGCGTGACCAGGGGTGTCGAGGAAGGTGACCATGCCGCGGTCGGTTTCCACGTGGTAGGCACCGATGTGCTGGGTGATACCACCGGCTTCGCCAGCAGCAACCTTGGCACGACGGATGTAGTCGAGCAGCGAGGTCTTACCGTGGTCAACGTGGCCCATTACGGTCACGACCGGCGCACGGGCAAAGGTCTCACCTTCGAACTTCAGCGATTCGGCCAGGGAATCTTCCAGGGCAGTGTCGCTGACCAGGGTGACCTTGTGGCCCAGCTCTTCGGCGACCAGTTGAGCGGTCTCCTGATCGAGCACCTGGTTGATGGTGACCGGAGTGCCCATCTTGAACATGAACTTGACGACTTCAGCGCCTTTGACCGACATCTGCTGTGCAAGGTCGGAAACCGTAATGGTCTCGCCGATGCTTACGTCGCGGATGACCGGGCCGGTAG
The DNA here is from genome assembly GCF_025466035.1 of Pseudomonas sp. 20P_3.2_Bac5. Lineage (NCBI taxonomy): Bacteria > Pseudomonadati > Pseudomonadota > Gammaproteobacteria > Pseudomonadales > Pseudomonadaceae > Pseudomonas > Pseudomonas sp. 20P_3.2_Bac5. Next base: position 46,510 of record NZ_JANLOA010000123.1, read on the forward strand.
GGCTCTGGAAACCGTGAGCGTTGCGTTTCTTCGGCTTGGACTTGCCACGACCGCCGCGACGGAAACCATCGCTTTCTTCCTCGGTAGTACGTGGAGCGGCGCGAGGAGTAGGAGCTTTCTCTTTCTCCTTGACCTTGACCGATACGCGCGGCGCTTCGTTGCGACGCTCGCCACCGCGACGATCATCGTCACGGGCACGGTCGTTGCGACGGCTTTCATCTTTCTTGCGGTCAGCAGCTGGAGCCGGGGCTGCAGCGGGCTCGACGGCAGCCGAGGCCTCAGCCTGCGCAACCGGAGCGGCTACAGGCGCGGCAGCCGGTGCTGCTGGCGCTTGGCGACGAGTCTCTTCCTCGGTGCGCTGACGCGCTTCGGCTTCGGACTTCTCGCGGACAGCATTTTCGGCAGCGCGGCGCTCTTCCAGCTCACGCTTCTGCTCAGCCTGGACTTCTTCCGGGCTGCGCTGTACGAAAACTTTCTTCTTGCGTACTTCTACGCTGATGCTCTTGCTACCGGCAACACGCAGGGTGCTGGTGGTCTTGCGCTGCAAGGTAATCTTGCGCGGCTCTTCCACCTTTGCCTTATGGCTGCTTTTCAAATGGGTCAGCAGAGCCTGCTTCTCATTGTCGCTCACCAGCTGACTGGCATCGGTGTGCGGCAGACCTGCCTCACGCATCTGCTGCAGCAGGCGCTCTACCGGTGCAGCGACCTCTTGGGCCAATTCTTTCACCGTGACTTGCGTCATGCACTTCTCTCCTCAGGCCAGCCTGCTTACTCGAACCAGTGGGCTCGGGCGGCCATGATCAACTTGCCGGCACGCTCTTCGTCGATGCCGTCGATGTCGAGCAGATCGTCAATCGACTGCTCGGCCAGGTCTTCGCGGGTAACCACGCCGCGCACCGCCAGTTCCGCCGCCAGGTCCTTGTCCATACCCTCAAGAGAGAGCAGGTCTTCGGCCGGATGGGCGTCTGCCAGTTTTTCCTCGGTAGCGATGGCTTTGGTCAACAGACGGTCCTTGGCACGAGCGCGGAGTTCGTTGACGATCTCCTCGTCGAAGCCATCGATGTTGAGCATTTCTTCCAGCGGTACATAGGCAATTTCTTCGAGGCTGGTAAAGCCTTCGTCGACCAGCACCTGGGCCAGTTCTTCGTCGACTTCCAGCTCTTCGATGAAGTTGCGCAGGATGTCGCCGGTTTCCGCTTGCTGCTTGGCCTGGATGTCCGATTCGGTCATCACGTTCAGGGTCCAGCCGGTCAGTTGACTGGCCAGGCGAACGTTCTGACCGCCGCGACCGATCGCCTGCGCCAGGTTGTCAGCGGCAACAGCGATATCCATCGCGTGGGCATCTTCGTCAACGATGATCGCCGCGACTTCAGCCGGCGACATGGCGTTGATGACGAACTGTGCTGGGTTGTCGTCCCAGAGCACAATATCCACGCGCTCACCACCCAGCTCTCCGGAAACCGCTTGAACCCGGGAGCCGCGCATGCCGATGCAGGCGCCTTGTGGGTCAATACGTTTGTCCTTGGAGCGAACGGCGATCTTTGCTCGAGAGCCCGGATCACGCGAAGCAGCCATCACTTCGATCAGGCCCTCGGCGATTTCCGGTACTTCGATGCGGAACAGCTCGATCAGCATCTGTGGCGCGGTACGCGACAGAATCAGTTGCGGACCGCGGTTCTCAGTGCGGATTTCCTTGAGCAGCGCACGAACTCGAACGCCTACCCGGAAAGTCTCGCGAGAGATGATATCTTCACGTGCCAGCAGTGCTTCAGCATTGTTACCCAGATCAACGATGACGTTGTCGCGGGTAACTTTCTTGACCGTGCCGGAGATGATTTCACCTACACGCTCACGATAGGCATCGACCACCTGAGCACGTTCTGCCTCACGAACCTTCTGCACAATGACTTGCTTGGCGGTCTGGGCAGCGATACGGCCGAACTCGATGGATTCGATCTTCTCTTCGATGATCTCGCCAGCGACAGCGCCCGGCTTTTTCGCCTGGGCCTGGTCGACGGCCAGTTCGATCGCAGGATCGTCCAGGTCTTCGTCTTCGACCACAGTCCAGCGGCGGAAGGTTTCGTAGTTACCGGTGTGGCGGTTGATTTCCACACGCAGGTCAACTTCGTCTTCAAAACGTTTTTTAGTTGCGGTGGCCAGAGCCACTTCCAGCGCTTCAAAAATCACGCCGGCCGGTACGCCCTTTTCATTGGATACCGACTCAACAACCAGCAGTACTTCTTTGCTCATCGTACGCCTCGCCTTTCGCAAGCCATTAGGTCCGCTTTTTTGGAGCGGATCCGGCATGTCTCAGTCAAAACTGGGAATAATGTTGGCCTTGTCGATCGAGTCGATCGGCAACAGGAATTCGTGACTGTCCACCTGGACCACGACATCCTGTTCCTCCACACCGCGGAGCAGGCCTTGAAAGTTACGACGACCTTCGAAGGGCGTACGCAGCTTGATCTTCACTTGTTCGCCGGCATGCGAGGCAAACTGTTCAAGTGTGAACAGCGGGCGATCCATGCCAGGAGAGGACACTTCAAGGGTGTATTCGGAGCTGATTGGATCTTCAACATCCAGAACGCCACTGATCTGGCGACTGACGGCTTCGCAATCTTCGACCAGAATGCCGCCCTCTTTGTCGATATAGATACGCAGTACCGAATGTTTGCCTTGAGAAATGAACTCGATTCCCCAGCATTGATAGCCGAGCGCCTCGACCACCGGGGCCAACAAGGCCTGCAACTGTTCTAGCTTGCTCGACACCTGAACCCCCTCGTGCATGCTGTGCAAATAAAAAATGGGCAAGCGCCCATCCATGAAATGCGCCGTTGAACATCGGCGCTGAGAACTGTTCAGCTAACAAAAAGCCCCTTGAAAAGGGGCTCCGCTGAAACTGGTTGCGGGGGCTGGATTTGAACCAACGACCTTCGGGTTATGAGCCCGACGAGCTACCAGACTGCTCCACCCCGCGACAAAGCTGGGGCGAAAGTATACGACCGAACCCCCGAAAGGGTCAATCCAACCTCCACCTACAAGAAAGCCCGCTCAAAGCGGGCTCTCATGCTTCAAATGGTACCGAGAAGGGGACTCGAACCCCTACACCCTATGGGCACAACCACCTCAAGGTTGCGTGTCTACCAATTCCACCACCTCGGCAATACTACTTTGAAACCCGTTACTTCTGCTCTTGAGCGGGAGGAACATCGCCAGTGTTGCCGGCTTCGTTCTTCTGTTGCTCCTGGAGCACCGGTACATCATCTGCTGCCGGTTTGGCTTGCTTAACTTCTAATACCGCTGGATCTGGCAACCCTACTTGAGTCAGCTCATGAGCTTTCTCTTTAGCAAAGTATCCTAACCCAAGAGCAGTTAAGAAGAAAGAGGCAGCTAGTATAGCAGTAAACTTACTCAGGAAGGTAGCAGAACCTTGGCTTCCGAACACAGTATTTGAAGCACCTGCGCCGAAAGATGCACCTGCTTCCGCACCTTTACCCTGTTGCAGCAGAACCAGCACTACCAAACCCAGTGCGCCCAACAGATGAAGAACGACAATAACTGTTTCCAGCATTTTTCAGTTTCCTGCGGCGCGACAAATTGCACCGAATTCGTCTGCGTTCAGGGAAGCCCCACCAATGAGGCCCCCATCAATATCCGGCATGCCGAACAGCTCAGCCGCATTGGCCGCCTTCACGCTGCCGCCGTATAGAAGCCGCGCATTCTGCGCAACTTCTGAATCCTTTACCGCCAACTGCTCGCGAATGGCTTTATGCACATCCTGCGCTTGCTGCGGAGTAGCTGTGAGGCCAGTACCGATGGCCCAAACTGGCTCATAGGCAATAATCGCACTTGCAAAGACCGCAACACCCAACGTATCGATGATGCTGTCCAGCTGCTGCCCAACAACTTCAAGAGTCTTGCCTGCTTCGCGCTCTTCGAGGGTTTCCCCTACACAGAACACAACCTTCAATCTACAGGACTGTGCCGCTGCGAACTTCCGAATCAGGGTCGAGTCTTGCTCTTCCAGAATCTGACGCCGCTCGGAGTGACCGATCAACACCCACTCACAACCGACATCAACCAACTGACTCGGAGCCACCTCTCCCGTCAAAGCCCCTTGCTGGGGTTCGACCGCGGAGTCCTGAGCACCTACAGCGATCGACTTGCCTTCAAGCCCGTCGATCACCTGTGTAATGAACAGGCTGGGTGGAAACACCGCGACATCAACACCGCTTGGCAAGGCCTGATTACTCAAGCTCTTGATCAGCTCAGCGACGCTGGCGCGGGTACCGTGCATCTTCCAGTTACCAGCTACCATAGGGCGACGCATGCTGTACCTCGTCGGTCAAAGTGGGCGCAGATGTTACCCAACCCGATCACTACTGGCAAGCGTAAATCAAACGCAAACTTCACTTACCAGTTTTGCCAGTGCCTCGGCATGGCCGCGAACCTGACTTTCGTCATCACCTTCGACCATTACGCGCACGAGAGGCTCTGTTCCGGACTTGCGCAACAACACGCGACCACGCCCGGCCATATCCTCGGTAATACGCTCACACGCTTCTTTCACCGAAGGGTGCTCGAGCGGATCGACCTTGCTTGCCCCGAAGCGGACATTGATCAGCACTTGCGGGCACTTGCGGACAGCCTGGCGAGCTTGCGCAAGGGTCTCTCCACGACGCTTGAGCGCCATCAGCACCTGCAGAGCAGCGATGATCGCGTCTCCAGTCGTGGTGTGGCTACAGCAAACCACATGCCCGGAGTTTTCCCCGCCAATGATCCACTCGCGCGCCAGCAGCTCTGCCATGACGTAACGGTCACCCACCTTCGCTCGCACGAAGGGAATCGACAGGTCCTTCAGCGCAAGCTCCAGCCCCAGGTTGCTCATGAGCGTACCCACCACGCCACCTTGAAGCTTGCCGCGGTCATGGAGGTCACGTGCGATGATGAATAAGAGTTCGTCACCATCAACAATGGCACCCGTGTGATCAACCATCAGCACGCGGTCACCGTCACCATCGAAGGCGATACCCAGATCGGCATGACCAACCAGCACTGCTGCCTGCAGCGACTCGATATGAGTCGAGCCACAGTTTTCATTGATGTTCAGACCATCCGGCTGCGCAGACAGCACGGTAACTTCGGCACCCAGCTCACGAAACACGCTTGGAGCAACCTTGTAGGTCGCACCATGAGCACAGTCGATGGCCAGCTTCAGGCCAGAGAAATCGGTGCTGCTGGGGACACTGCTTTTGCAGAACTCGATATAGCGACCGGCAGCATCGTTGATTCGAGAGACCTTGCCCAACTTGCTCGACTCAACCACCGTCATCGGCTGGTCAAGCAGCTCTTCGATCATCAGTTCGACTTCGTCAGGCAACTTGGTACCTTGCCCGGAGAAAAACTTGATGCCGTTGTCGTCATGCGGATTGTGGGAGGCACTGATGACGATGCCCGCCTCAGCATGGAAGGTCCGCGTCAGGTAGGCGATCGCCGGAGTCGGCATCGGCCCCAACAGCAGCACATCAGCCCCGGCAGCCGAAAGCCCGGCCTCCAGGGCAGACTCGAACATATACCCGGAAATACGGGTGTCCTTGCCTACCAATACACGGCAGTGACCCTGCTTGCGGAAGGCCATACCCGCCGCCCAACCCAGCTTGAGCATGAAATCAGGGGTAATAGGGAACTCACCAACACGACCGCGAATGCCGTCGGTACCAAAATATTTTCTACTCATAAATGCTCCATCACTCTTATTCGGCGGCTTGTACCGCAGCGATCATCCGTACGATGTCGACGGTTTCAGCAACATCGTGAACACGAAGGATCTTCGCTCCTTTGGTGATCGCCAATGCGGCCAGCGCCAAGCTGCCATATAGCCGTCCATCCACAGCCCGACCAAGGGTCAGGCCGATCATACTCTTGCGCGAGACGCCCACCAGCAAAGGGCGCCCCAAGCGCTGCAGACTGTCCATATGCTTGAACAGGCTGAGATTATGCTCCAGTGTTTTGGCAAAGCCGAAACCTGGGTCAAGAATTATGCGTTCTGCCTCGATTCCAACAGAACTGCAGGCAGCCATCCGCTCTTCAAGATACGTCGCAACCTCGGCAGTCACGTCGCCGTAGCTTGGGGCATCCTGCATGTTTCCAGGCTCACCACGCATATGCATGAGGCACACAGGCAAGCCGGTAGCCGCAGCAGCATCCAAGGCTCCGTCACGACTGAGCGAGCGGACGTCATTGATCAGCCCTGCCCCGAGGCGCGCCGACTCACGAATAACCGACGGCGTCGAAGTGTCCACCGAGATGACCACATCCAGCTCACGATTCAGAGCCTCGACAATAGGCGCAACGCGCTCAAGCTCCTCAAGAGCAGTGACAACGCGCGCCCCTGGCCGGGTTGACTCCCCCCCCACATCGATCAACGTAGCGCCGGCAGCCACCATTTCCTCGGCATGGCGCAGCGCCGCGTCGCGCTGAGTGAAGCGGCCGCCGTCTGAAAAGGAATCCGGAGTGATATTGAGAATACCCATTACATGGGTATGCGAAAGGTCAAGAACCCGGTTGCCGCAAGGCAACCGGGTTGGGTACTGCTGTGAAGTCATGTCAGCCCTTAGTGTTGCGCTGCCGGCCCACCAATCGGGGACTCTGGACGATCACCCTGGGAAGCCGTCGTTCCAGATGTACCCGAGTCACCATCCCAGTCACGCGGTTCGCGCGGCGGGCGGCCAGCCATGATGTCTTCGATCTGGTCGGCATCAATGGTTTCGTACTTCATGAGTGCGTCGGCCATTGCGTCGAGCTTGTCACGGTTGTCGGTGAGGATCTGCTTGGCCGTGGCATAACACTGGTCAATGATGCTGCGAACCTCGGAATCGATCAGCTTCGCAGTCTCGCCGGAAACACTGGCGTGTCCAGAACTGGAGCCGCGCCCCAGGAACACTTCGCCCTCTTCCTCAGCGTACATGAGCGGACCAAGCTTCTCCGACAGCCCCCACTTGGTAACCATGTTACGAGCAATCTGACTGGCCCGCATGATGTCGTTGGAAGCGCCTGTGGTCACACCATCAAAGCCAAGGGTCATTTCCTCAGCGATACGACCGCCGTACAGCGAACAGATCTGACTGATCAGCGCACGTTTGGAGAGGCTGTAGCGATCTTCTTCCGGCAGGAACATGGTCACACCCAACGCACGACCGCGAGGGATGATGGATACCTTGTAAACCGGATCGTGCTCCGGAACGACGCGACCAACGATCGCGTGACCCGCCTCGTGGTAAGCGGTGTTCTGCTTCTCTTTTTCCGACATGACCATGGTTTTGCGCTCAGCGCCCATCATGATCTTGTCTTTGGCCAGCTCGAACTCTTTCATCTCGACAACGCGCTTGCCGCCACGCGCCGCGAAAAGTGAAGCCTCGTTGACCAGGTTGGCCAGGTCAGCACCCGAGAAACCAGGAGTACCGCGAGCAATGACTGCAGGATTGACGTTCTCGCCAATCGGCACCTTGCGCATGTGAACCTTGAGGATCTGCTCACGACCACGAATGTCTGGCAAACCAACCACCACCTGGCGGTCGAAACGGCCGGGACGCAGCAAGGCAGGGTCAAGCACATCTGGACGGTTGGTAGCTGCGATCACGATGATGCCATCGTTCATCTCGAAGCCATCCATCTCCACCAACAACTGGTTAAGGGTCTGTTCACGCTCGTCGTGACCGCCACCCATGCCAGCACCACGATGGCGACCTACGGCATCGATTTCGTCGATGAAGATGATGCACGGCGCATGCTTCTTGGCCTGCTCGAACATGTCACGTACGCGACTGGCACCCACACCCACGAACATTTCGACGAAGTCGGAACCGGAAATGGTGAAGAACGGAACCTTCGCCTCACCAGCGATGGCCTTGGCCAGCAATGTCTTACCGGTACCAGGAGGGCCAACCATCAAGACGCCGCGAGGAATACGACCGCCCAGGCGCTGGAACTTGCCCGGATCACGCAGGAACTCGACGAGCTCGCCGACCTCTTCCTTCGCTTCATCACAACCCGCCACGTCGGCCAGTGTGGTTTTGACCTGATCCTCGGACAGCAGTCGCGCCTTGCTCTTGCCAAAGCTCATCGGGCCGCCTTTACCACCGGCGCCACCTTGCATCTGCCGCATGAAGAACATGAAGACCGCAATGATCACGAGGATCGGGAAGCTGGCTACCAGTAGCTGCGTCCAGATGCTTTGCTGCTCTGGCTGCTTGCCTTCGACCACAACATGGTTGTCGACCAGGTCGCCGATCAGACCGTTGTCCTGAATGGCCGGACGGATGGTCTTGAAGGTGTCACCGTCAGTACGTTTACCAGTAATGACGTAGCCGTCGACCGCAACGCGCTCGACCTTGCCATCCTTGACTTGCTGGATGAAGTCGGAATAGTTGAGGGTTTGCGGCTCATTCGGGCTGGAGAAGTTGTTCATCACTGTCACCAGGACAGCCGCGATGATCAACCACAGGATCAAATTCTTTGCCATATCGTTCAATTAGCTACCCTCTGAAGCAGGTTTAGGCGCAACCGTGCCTCGCATGATAATCACCGGCGTAACTTACTACATTACCTACAACAGCAGTTGGCGCCGTCTGTAACCCTTTGTGAATCTAGACTACACGATGTTCATCCATATCAGACACACGGACTGATTGGAAAAAACTATCACTGCCTCAAGAAGCCGCCGGTGATGCTTTTATTCCCCGCGATACCCTCTCGCCAGCAGGTACTGCTCTCGTGAGCGATCACGGGAAGAATCGGGCTTCAGCATCTGCACCTTGTCGAACTTCTTGCGAGTTTCCTTGAGGTAAACATCAAAGCCTTCCCCCTGGAAAATCTTGATCAGGAAATCACCACCAGGCTTGAGCACGCGAGTAGCCAGATCAATGGCTAGCTCACAGAGAAACATTGCCTTGGGGATATCGACGGCTGGCGTACCACTCATATTGGGGGCCATATCGGAAATCACAAGGTCCACATGCGAATTACCGACGGCCTCAAGAATTTGCGCCAGGACGTCATCCTGCGTGAAGTCGCCCTGAATGAAGGTGACATCAGGGATGCTGTCCATCTCCAGGATGTCCGACGCGATCAGACGCCCCTGACCGCCGATCAGACGACTGGTCACCTGCGACCAGCCACCCGGCGCGGCGCCCAGGTCAACTACGCTCATGCCTGGGCGGATGATTTTGTACTTTTCCTGAATTTCCAGCAGTTTGTAGCTCGCACGCGAGCGATAACCATCCTTTTGCGCCATTTTGACGTAAGGATCGTTGAAATGTTCTTTCAGCCAGCCAAGGCTTGTCTTGGAACGCGCCACTGGGCACCTCGATGATTAGGGTCGTGATTAACTGGGCGGATCCACGGGCCCTCGGGTAAAATGGCCGCCATTTTTACAGAATCAGACAAAGGGTCAGATTATGCCGCTCAATAACGAGCAGAAGAAACAGTACAAATCCATTGGCCACGATCTGAAACCAGTTCTGATTGTGGCAGGCAATGGACTGACTGAGGGCGTTCTCGCCGAACTGGACCGCGCCCTGGCCGATCACGAACTGATCAAGGTCGAGATCCGCTCGGAAGACCGCGAAGAGCGCGCCGCAGCAATCGCTGCACTGTGCAAGGCTGGCCGTGCCGAACTGGTGCAGACCATCGGGAAGAAGGCACTGATCTATCGCCGCAACCCACAGCCAAACAAGCAACTGTCGAACATTCACCGCTACAAGTGATGTTCGCTCCGATCAGTGGCGCGCTTTGCGCGCCCTGCCCGGCACCGGTTGCAGTACCAGCAATAGACCGGTAAGGCCCAGCACAAGGTAACAGAACAACTGCCAGCGCAGTTGCCCCGCGAACACCGTGCTCAATACGAAGTAGACAGCACACGCCAGCACCACCATAAGCAGCAACTGCCCACGCGCATCCCGCCATAGACTGGTCATGCCCTCGGCCCGGACCAGCACCAACACCTGCACGCCGCTACCGACAGCCGCGAAAGCCACCAGCAATGACGCCACCACACGACTGACATCTTCGACCAGCAACGGCGCGAGGCCGACCTGATTCAGCGCGGGCAACAACCCCAGATGAAGGATCCACAGGCCACCGACCCAGAGTACCTGGGCCAGTTGCCAGATCACGGCCGTGGCAGCGAAGCCACGGGGCCGGTCAGATGTGTTTGACTTCGACAATCTCGTACTCGAGCACGCCGCTAGGTGTCTTGACGACCACCACGTCACCTTCTTCCTTGCCGATGATGGCACGGGCAATCGGCGCACCCGCCGAAAGCTTGCCCTTCTTGATGTCGGCTTCGTCCTCACCAACGATCTGGTAAGTCACCTGATCGCCAGTCTCGGCATTTTCCAGCAACACAGTAGTGCCGAAAATGACCTTGCCAGTGTGGGCAATGGTGGTCACGTCGATCACGACCGAGTTCTGCAAACGGCCTTCAATATCACGGATACGCGCCTCGACCATGCCTTGCTCCTCGCGGGCGGCATGGTATTCAGCGTTTTCCTTGAGGTCACCCAGTTCGCGCGCTTCGCCAATCGCCTGACTCAGGCGCGGGCGCTCGGTCTTGCTCAGGAACAGGTGCTCTTCTTCCAGGGCGCGAGCGCCCTGGACGGTCATCGGGTATTTGGTAATGCTCATGCTTTAAGTCCTGCATGCAGATCCTGCAAGCGGCGAACGGTCTTTTCCGGACCGAATTTCAGCGCTTCACAGATAGCTTCACCGGCCGCAATGGTAGTGGTGCAGTAAATCTTGTGCTGCAACGCATTGCGGCGAATCGAGTAGGAGTCGGCAATTGACTGACGACCTTCCGTGGTATTGATGATCAGCGACACTTCGTCGTTCTTGATCATGTCGACCACGTGCGGACGACCTTCGGTCACCTTGTTCACGCGACGCACTTTCAGGCCAGCCGCTTCGATGATCTTGGCGGTACCGGCGGTAGCAACCACTTCAAAGCCCAGAGTGATCAGGTCACGGGCAACGCCAGCCACTTGTGGCTTGTCGTCGTCACGTACGCTGATGAACGCAGTACCACCGGTCGGCAGCACTTCGCTGGCGCCCATCTGCGCTTTGGCGAAGGCTTCACCGAAGCTGTCGCCGACGCCCATCACTTCACCAGTGGATTTCATCTCAGGGCCGAGGATCGGGTCAACACCCGGGAACTTGGCGAATGGGAACACCGCTTCCTTGACACTGTAGAAGTTCGGAATGATTTCCTTGGTGAAGCCCAGCTCTTTCAGCGATTTGCCAGCCATGACGCGCGCGGCGATCATCGCCAGCGAAGTGCCGATGCACTTCGACACGAATGGCACGGTACGGGAAGCGCGCGGGTTGACCTCGATCACGTAGATCTTGTCGCCCTGCAACGCCAGCTGGACGTTCATCAGACCAACAACGCCAAGCTCCAGGGCCATCTTCTTGACCTGTTCGCGGACTTCGTCCTGAACGTGGGCTGGCAGCGAGTATGGCGGCAGCGAGCACGCGGAGTCACCGGAGTGAACGCCTGCCTGCTCGATGTGCTGCATGATTGCGCCGATAACCACGTCGGTGCCGTCGCACACCGCATCCACGTCCATCTCGATGGCGCAATTGAGGAAGTGGTCGAGCAAGACCGGGCTGTCGTTCGAAACCTGTACCGCTTCGCGCAGGTAGCGCTTGAGCTCGTCCAGTTCGTAGACGATTTCCATGGCACGACCGCCCAGTACGTAGGACGGGCGAACTACCAGCGGATAACCGATAACGCCGGCGGCACGAATGGCTTCGTCTTCGCTACGCACGGTGGCGTTTGGCGGCTGCAGCAGGTTCAGGCGCTGAACCATCTGCTGGAAGCGCTCACGGTCTTCCGCGCGGTCAATGGCATCAGGGCTGGTACCGATGATTGGCACACCGGCCTCTTCCAGCGCGCGAGCCAGTTTCAGCGGAGTCTGACCGCCGTAGTGGACGATCACGCCTTTCGGCTTCTCGACGCGAACCACTTCCAGCACGTCTTCCAGCGTCAGCGGCTCGAAGTACAGGCGATCAGAGGTGTCGTAGTCGGTGGAGACGGTTTCCGGGTTGCAGTTGACCATGATGGTCTCGTAACCGTCTTCACGCAGGGCCAGTGCCGCGTGTACGCAGCAGTAGTCGAACTCGATGCCCTGGCCGATACGGTTTGGACCGCCGCCCAGGATCATGATCTTGTCGCGAGTCGACGGGTTGGCCTCGCATTCTTCCTCATAGGTCGAGTACAGGTAGGCGGTGTCGGTCGCGAACTCGGCGGCGCAGGTGTCGACGCGCTTGTAGACCGGGAACACTTCCAGCTTGTGGCGATGACGACGCAGATTCTTGTCGGTGATGCCCAGCAGCTTGGCCAGACGCTGGTCGGAGAAGCCCTTGCGCTTCAGGCGCAGCATCAGGTCCTTGTCGATGGTCGACAGACCGAGGGTCTTGACCTTCTCTTCGTCCTTGATCAGGTCTTCGATCTGGATCAGGAACCAGTGGTCGATGCTGGTCAGGGCGAAGATTTCGTCGCGGGTCATGCCGGCGCGGAAAGCGTCGGCCACGTACCAGATACGCTCGGCGCCCGGCACGGTCAGTTCACGCTTGAGGATGCTCGAGGCTTCCGGGCTGGCCAGGTCGACTTTAGGGTCGAGGCCGCAGACGCCAACTTCCAGACCGCGCAGGGCTTTCTGCAGGGATTCCTGGAAGGTACGGCCGATGGCCATGACTTCACCCACGGATTTCATCTGGGTGGTCAGGCGGGCGTCGGCTTTCGGGAATTTCTCGAATGCAAAGCGCGGCAGCTTGGTAACGACGTAGTCGATCGACGGCTCGAAGGACGCCGGGGTACGGCCGCCAGTGATGTCGTTCTGCAGTTCGTCGAGGGTGTAGCCGACCGCCAGCTTGGCCGCGATCTTGGCGATCGGGAAACCGGTCGCTTTCGAAGCCAGGGCGGAAGAACGCGATACGCGCGGGTTCATCTCGATCACGACCATGCGGCCGGTGTCCGGGCAGATGCCGAACTGAACGTTGGAACCGCCGGTCTCGACGCCGATTTCACGCAGCACCGCCAAGGAGGCGTTGCGCATGATCTGGTATTCCTTGTCGGTCAGGGTCTGAGCCGGTGCGACGGTGATCGAGTCGCCGGTGTGCACACCCATCGGATCGAAGTTCTCGATGGAGCAGACGATGATGCAGTTGTCCTTTTTGTCGCGGACCACTTCCATCTCGTACTCTTTCCAGCCGATCAGCGATTCGTCGATCAGCAGTTCCTTGGTCGGCGACAAGTCCAGACCACGGGCGCAGATTTCTTCGAATTCTTCACGGTTGTAGGCGATGCCGCCGCCGGTGCCGCCCATGGTGAAGGACGGACGAATGATGCAAGGGAAGCCCAGCTTGTCGAGGACTGCATTGGCCTCGTCCATGGTGTGAGCGATACCGGAGCGCGGGCAATCCAGGCCGATCGACTTCATGGCCTTGTCGAAGCGCGAGCGGTCTTCGGCTTTGTCGATGGTGTCGGCATTGGCGCCGATCATCTCCACGCCGAATTTTTCCAGGACACCTTCGCGCTCCAGGTCCAGGGCGCAGTTCAGAGCGGTCTGGCCACCCATGGTTGGCAGCAGCGCATCCGGACGCTCTGCCTCGATGATCTTGGCAACCGTCTGCCACTTGATCGGTTCAATGTAGGTGGCATCGGCCATGGCCGGGTCGGTCATGATGGTGGCCGGGTTGGAGTTCACCAGGATGACGCGATAGCCTTCCTCGCGCAGGGCTTTGCAAGCCTGGGCGCCGGAGTAGTCGAATTCGCAGGCCTGGCCGATCACGATCGGGCCAGCGCCGAGAATCAGGATGCTTTTAATGTCTGTACGTTTTGGCATGGTTGTCACTCAAATCCGCAGGTCAGTCGGCAAGCCGTCTTGAACAATCTTGGTCAGGCGCGCCCGAACCAGGCCGAAGCCGGTTCAGGGCCTTCTCGCAGGGATGCTTAGCGGCGCTTGGCCATGGCATCGATGAAGCGATCGAACAGTGGCGCGACGTCGGTCGGGCCAGGGCTCGCTTCAGGGTGGCCCTGGAAGCTGAACGCGCTCTTGTCGGTACGCTCGATACCTTGCAGGGTACCGTCGAACAGCGACTTGTGGATCGCACGAACGTTGGCCGGCAGCGTGGCCTCGTCGACCGCGAAACCGTGGTTCTGGCTGGTGATCATTACAACGCCGGTATCCAGGTCCTGGACCGGGTGGTTGGCACCGTGGTGGCCGTGACCCATCTTGACGGTCTTGGCGCCGGAGGCCAGGGCCAGCAGTTGGTGACCAAGGCAAATACCGAACACCGGAATCTCGGTCTCGAGGATTTCCTTGATGGCCTGGATAGCGTAGTCGCAAGGCTCTGGGTCGCCAGGGCCGTTGGACAGGAACACGCCATCAGGCTTGAGCGCCAGCACTTCGCTGGCCGGGGTTTGCGCCGGCACCACGGTCAGGCGGCAGCCGCGAGCAACCAGCATGCGCAGGATGTTCAGTTTGACGCCGTAGTCATAGGCGACGACGTGATACGGCAGATCGGCAGCTTCGATGGTCGGGTGGCTGTCGCTTTTCAGCTCCCAGACACTGGAACGCCATTCGTAGGAAGTCTTGGTGCTGACCACTTTGGCCAGGTCCATGCCCTTCAGGCCCGGGAAGCCGCGAGCGGCGGCAATGGCGGCTTCTTCGCTGATGTTGTCACCCGCCAGGATGCAGCCATTCTGCGCGCCCTTTTCACGCAGGATGCGAGTCAGGCGGCGAGTGTCGATACCGGCGATCGCCACGACATTGTTGGCCTTGAGGTAGTCGCTCAGGGACAGCGTGTTACGCCAGTTGCTGGCAATCAGCGGCAGATCGCGGATAACCAGACCGGCCGACCATACGCGGTCAGACTCGGCATCTTCCGGAGTGGTGCCGGTGTTGCCGATGTGTGGGTAAGTCAGGGTAACGATCTGTTGCGAGTACGAAGGGTCAGTCAGGATTTCCTGATAGCCGGTCATTGCGGTGTTGAACACCACCTCGCCAACGGTCTGACCGTCGGCTCCAATGGCTTCACCGCGAAAAATGCTGCCATCGGCAAGGGCGAGTATGGCTGGCTTAGTCAAGAAGACCTCCGTAAATAGCCTGAAGGGGCGATCGCAGGTTGCAAAAAAGCGGAATGACGTATAGACACGTCACCCCGCTTTCTTCGTCGAATTATCTGCGCGCTTTTAGTGGACACACTAAAGCTGTAGCTTACAGAAATGCGCTTTTTTGGTCTACCACTGATGTGCCTGAAAGGCTCAGGAATGCGACAAGTCGCATCACAAGGGCTGCGAAAACGAGCTGACCGTCACTGACCAGCCCGTTTCCGAGAGAGATGAGGCGATAAATCAATGCAGGTCGAGCACATCCTGCATGTCGTACAGACCTGGCTCACGGCCATCGAGCCAGAGCGCAGCACGCACTGCACCCTTGGCGAAGGTCATGCGACTGGATGCCTTGTGAGTGATCTCGACACGCTCGCCTTCTGCGGCAAACAGCACCGTGTGATCACCCACTACATCACCGGCACGCACAGTGGCGAAACCGATGGTCTGGCGATCACGGGCGCCGGTCTGGCCTTCACGGCCGTAGACAGCCACTTCTTGCAGATTGCGACCCAGCGCCTGGGCAACCACTTCGCCCATGCGCAGCGCGGTACCGGACGGCGCATCGACCTTGTGGCGGTGGTGAGCTTCGAGAATCTCGATATCCACCTCATCACCCAGCACACGAGCAGCGGTGTCGAGTAGCTTCAGGCACAGATTGACGCCGATGCTGAAGTTGGCGGCAAAGACGATCGGAATCTCTTTGCCCGCCTCGGCCAGCAGTTGCTTTTCCTCGACACTGAAACCGGTGGTGCCAATAACCATGGCCTTACCCGCCTTGCGGCAGAAAGCCAGGTTCTTCAGCGTGACCGAAGGGTGAGTGAAGTCGATAAGCACATCGAACTCATCCACGACTCGCGCGAGGTCGCCGGAAAGCGGCACACCAATGCGCCCCAGCGCAGCCAGCTCACCAGCATCAGCACCCACCAGCGTGCTGTCGGGACGATCAACCGCCGCCGTGAGGCCAGCACCCTGAGTCTGCTGAATCGCCTCGATCAGGGTTTTGCCCATGCGCCCTGCCGCGCCCACTACCGCTATACGTCGCATGCCTTTTCCTTTTTACAGATCGCCGAAGAAGCGCTTTACACCCTCGAACCAGCCATTGGCCTTGGGAGAATGGGAACTATCGCCTTCCAGTGAAGCACGCAGTTCTTCGAGAAGCTCACGCTGACGGCGACTGAGATTAACCGGAGTTTCTACAGCCACCCGACACACCAGGTCACCGGCACCGCCGCCGCGCACCGGAGCGACACCCTTACCGCGCAGACGGAACTGCTTGCCGGTCTGGGTCCCTTCCGGGATCTTCAGCTTGACCCGACCATCGAGGGTCGGCACCTCCAGCTCGCCACCCAGTGCAGCATCGGTGTAGCTGATTGGCACTTCGCAATACAGATGCTTGCCGTCGCGTCGGAAGATCGGGTGCTCACGCACATTGATCACGACATACAGGTCACCGGTCGGACCACCCTGAGTACCCGCCTCGCCCTCGCCGGAAAGACGAATGCGGTCGCCGGTATCGACGCCAGCCGGCACCTTGACCGACAGCGTCTTGTACTCTTCGATGCGACCTTCGCCGTGGCAGGCGTCGCACGGGTCGGTGATGATCTTGCCTTGGCCCTGGCAGCGCGGACAGGTCTGCTGCACAGAGAAGAAGCCTTGCTGCATGCGCACCTGACCAATGCCACCGCAGGTCGGGCAGGTCGCCGGCGAAGAACCTTTCTTCGCACCGGAACCATCACAAGGATTGCAATTGACCAGCGTCGGTACACGGATATTGACCGTGGTACCGCGCACCGCTTCTTCAAGGTTCAGTTCCAGCGTGTAACGCAGGTCGCTTCCACGCTGGGCGCCACCACGAGAGCCGCCGCGGCCACCGCCAAAGAAATCACTGAAGACATCGCCAAAGATGTCGGAGAAGTTGGCGCCACCGAAGCCCGCACCGCCGCCACCCATGCTTGGGTCGACACCGGCATGGCCATACTGGTCGTAGGCCGCGCGCTTGCTGGCATCGGACAGGACTTCGTATGCCTCGTTGGCTTCCTTGAATTTCTCTTCCGACTCTTTGTCGTCGGGATTACGGTCCGGGTGATGCTTCATCGCCAGGCGGCGATAGGCCTTTTTCAGATCGGCCTCGCTTGCGCCTCGCTCGACTCCCAGAACCTCGTAATAGTCACGCTTCGCCATGGTTCTATGCACTCTTGAGGACGTTCGGCAAACCTCTGCGCGTTGAGCGCTGTGCCGACAGCACCGGCATGTGAACCAGTGCTGTAAAAATTCGGGTATTCCAGACACGCCAACGCGGGAGCAAGCCCCCGCGCGGCGATATCCTACCAGTCAACGTCAAACATCAGTCAACCGGCCGACAACAAGCAGCAATTACTTGTTGTCTTTGACTTCTTCGAACTCCGCGTCGACGACGTCGTCGTGCTTGGCTTCGTCAGCCTGCTGTGCCTGAGCACCCGCTTCCGGCTTCTCGGCCTGCTCGGCGTACATCTTCTGAGCAACCGGAGCGGAGACTTTCGACAGTTCTTCGACCTTGGCATCGATAGCAGCCTTGTCGTCGCCTTTGACAGCAGCTTCCAGAGCAACAACAGCGGCTTCGATCGCCGACTTCTCGTCAGCAGTCACCTTGTCACCGGCGTCAGCGACCATCTTGCGAGTCGAGTGAACCAGCGCGTCACCCTGGTTACGGGCTACTGCCAGCTCTTCGAACTTGCGGTCTTCCTCGGCGTTGACTTCAGCGTCGCGGACCATCTGCTGGATTTCTTCCTCGGACAGACCGGAGTTGGCCTTGATCACGATGGACTGTTGCTTGCCGGTGGCCTTGTCTTTCGCGCCGACGTGCAGGATGCCGTTGGCGTCGATGTCGAAGGTCACTTCGATTTGTGGCACGCCACGTGGAGCAGGTGGAATCTCGGCCAGGTCGAACTTGCCCAAGGACTTGTTCTGTGCAGCCTGTTTACGCTCACCCTGCAGCACGTGAATGGTCACGGCGCCCTGGTTGTCATCGGCAGTCGAGAACACCTGCGACTTTTTGGTCGGGATGGTGGTGTTTTTCTCGATCAGCGCGGTCATCACGCCACCCATGGTTTCGATACCCAGGGTCAGCGGGCTGACGTCCAGCAGCAGCACGTCTTTCACGTCACCTGCCAGAACCGCACCCTGGATGGCAGCACCCATGGCAACAGCTTCGTCCGGGTTGACGTCTTTACGCGCTTCCTTGCCGAAGAAATCAGCAACGGTTTTCTGCACCAGCGGCATACGGGTCTGGCCACCGACCAGGATCACATCGTCGATCTTGCTGACGTCGATACCGGCATCTTTCAGAGCGATGCGGCAAGGCTCGATGGTGCGCTGAACCAGGTCTTCGACCAGCGACTCCAGCTTGGCGCGGGAGATCTTCACGTTCAGGTGCTTCGGACCGGTCGCATCAGCAGTAATGTACGGCAGGTTGACGTCGGTCTGCTGGCTCGAGGACAGCTCGATCTTGGCTTTTTCAGCAGCTTCTTTCAGACGCTGCATCGCCAGCGGGTCACCTTTCAGGTTCATGCCGCTTTCTTTCTTGAACTCGTCGACGAGGTAGTCGATCAGGCGAATGTCGAAGTCTTCACCACCGAGGAACGTGTCACCGTTGGTTGCCAGTACTTCGAACTGATGCTCGCCGTCGACTTCAGCGATCTCGATCACCGACACGTCGAAGGTACCGCCACCCAGGTCATAAACGATGACGGTGTGGTCGCCACGGGCCTTGTCCATACCGTAGGCCAGAGCGGCCGCAGTTGGTTCGTTGATGATCCGTTTTACGTCCAGACCAGCAATGCGACCAGCGTCTTTGGTAGCCTGGCGCTGGCTGTCGTTGAAGTACGCAGGAACAGTGATGACCGCTTCGGTCACTGCTTCGCCGAGGTAGTCTTCGGCGGTTTTCTTCATCTTTTTCAGGACTTCGGCGCTGATTTGCGGCGGAGCCATTTTCTGACCATTCACTTCCACCCAGGCGTCGCTGTTGTCAGCCTTGACGATCTTGTACGGAACCATCTGGATGTCTTTCTGCACGACTTCTTCATCGAAGCGACGACCGATCAGACGTTTTACCGCGTACAGGGTGTTGTGCGGGTTGGTCACTGCCTGGCGCTTGGCCGACTGGCCAACCAGGATTTCGCCATCGTTGGCGTAAGCGATGATCGACGGCGTGGTGCGAGCGCCTTCGGCGTTCTCGATCACCTTGACGTTGCCGTTTTCCAGAATGGAGACGCAGGAGTTGGTAGTCCCCAGGTCGATACCGATAATTTTGCCCATGTTAACTCTCCCGAAACTTTGGATTTGGTTGCCGCAGTGGTGTTGGCCAACTGCGGTAGCACTTAAACGCTTGACACCTAGATGGGGGTCGCCAGGTTAATTTCAAGCCTTCTCGTCGATAGAAGGCGAAACTGGCGCTGGAGCCTTGCTGACCACGACCATGGCCGGGCGCAGCAGGCGACCATTGAGCTGATAGCCCTTCTGGAAGACCTTGAGCACGGTGTTCGGCTCGACCTCGGCACTTTCCTGCAGGGCCATTGCCTGGTGATGCTCGGCATTGAACGGCTCGCCGTGCGGATCAATGGCTTCGAGGTTGAAGCGCTTGAGGGTGTCCTGGAACATCTTCAGGGTCAGCTCGATGCCTTCGCGCATCGGACGAATGCTTTCGTCATCCGGGTTGGACAGCTCAAGGCCACGCTCCAGGCTGTCGATCACCGGCAGCAGGTCGCCAGCGAACTTCTCCAGAGCAAATTTGTGCGCCTTTTCCACGTCCTGTTCGGCGCGGCGGCGAATATTCTGCAGATCGGCCGCGGTACGCAGGGCCTGATCCTGGGCCGCCGCCAGTTGCTCTTCGAGCACCTGTACGCGCGCAGCCAGCTCGTTGGCGCCCGCGTCGGCGGATTTGTCGGCGTTCAGATTCTGTTCGTCCAGCATCTGTTCATCAGCCATGAAATCTCTCCTCTCATTTCGTCAGCGAGCTCGACTCGCGTATCTGCCGGCCTATATGGGGTCGCAAAAAGCAGCTTCAAGGGTGATTGAACATCAATGTGGCGACGACATAACTGTCCGCGATCAAAACGCGGCCTCGGCGACGGAATCGGACTAAGCGCGGGCATTGTCAGGGAATTTGAAAACACTGTATAAATAACCAGACATTTTTCTGGGAGCCGCCCGAATGCTGGTGCACCTGTCCATCCACAATTACGCCATCGTCGAGCACCTCGACCTCGAACTCGCCCGAGGCATGAGCGTCATCACCGGCGAAACCGGTGCTGGCAAATCAATCATGCTCGACGCGCTCGGCCTGACGCTGGGTGATCGTGCCGACAGCGGCGTGGTGCGCCCCGGCGCGGACAAGGCCGACATCCTCGCGACCTTCGACCTGATCGACATTCCTGAAGCACGCACCTGGCTGGCCGAACGCGACCTCGACAACGACGGCCCATGCATTCTGCGCCGGGTCATCACCGCCGAGGGCCGTAGCCGCGGCTACATCAACGGCACGCCCTGCCCGCTGGGCGACCTCAAGGCGGTCGGCGAATTGCTGATCGACATCCACAGCCAGCACGAACACCAGTCGCTGCTGAAAACCGACACCCACCGTCGTCTGCTCGATGAGTACGCCGGCGCCACCGATCTTGCCCGCCAGGTGCAGATGGCAGCCCAGCGCTGGCGCCAGACACGCGCAGAGCTGGACCGACTGTGCAATTCCGGTGACGAGCAGCGCGCGCAACACCAGTTGCTCAGCTATCAACTGGAAGAGTTGGACAATCTCGGCCTCGGCGAAAACGAACTGGAGCAACTGGAACAGGAACACAAGAACCTGACCAATGCCGAGGCGCTGTTCGGCATCTGCCGCCAAGTGATCGACCACTGCAGCGAAAACGATTCGGGCAACGTGCTCAGCGCACTGACTGTCAGCCTCAACCGCCTGACCGCGATAAACAACGCACCGCACGCCCTGGGCGAGGCTGCCAACCTGATTGCCAGCGCACAGATCCAGGTCGAGGAAGCGGTGGGCGAGCTCAACCGTTTCCTCGACAACTTCGATGCTGACCCGGCGCGCCTGCAGCAGCTGGAAGAACGCCTGGATACGCTCTACACCCTGGCGCGCAAGCATCGCGTGCACCCCAGTGAATTGATCAGCCTGCAACAACGCCTGGGCGAAGAGCTGGAAAGCCTCAATGCCAACGACGAATCCATCGAGCGGCTGGAAGAAGAACTGAAGGCGTATGCCCGTCATTACCAAGAGAAGGCCAGCGAGCTCAGCGGACTGCGTCGGAGTGCGGCCAATCAGCTTGCCGCGGCGGTAGAAGTTGAAATTCAGCGCCTGGGAATGCCCGGAGGACGCTTCTGTATCGAGCTACGCGCTGGCAACAGCGATGACCTGCACCCGCATGGCCTGGAACAGGTGGAGTTGCTGGTCAGCGCCAACCCTGGTCAACCACTCAAGGGCCTGGCAAAAGTGGCGTCAGGGGGCGAGCTGTCACGCATCAGCCTGGCCATCCAGGTGATCACCGCACAGACCTCACGCATCCCGACACTGGTATTCGACGAAGTGGATGTGGGGATCGGCGGCCCTACCGCAGAAATCGTCGGGCAATTGCTGCGCCGACTCGGCGAACGCGGCCAGGTACTGACCGTCACTCACCTGCCGCAGGTTGCCGCGCAAGGCCATCACCACCTGTTCGTGCACAAGGTCCGCAACAGCGATGCCACCCACACCGCGGTTGCCAGCCTGGGCAAGCGCGAACGCGTCGAGGAAGTTGCACGGATGCTCGGCGGCATCGATCTGACCAAGGAATCTCTCGCCCACGCCAAGAAGATGGTCGTGACCAGCAAAGCCTGACCCCGGAAAGCACGAAGGCGACCCTGAGGTCGCCTTCGAAGCTTTTGCCGCAAGCGCTAGCGCTTACTTCTTCTTGCGTACGTACAGCACCAGATTGTGATCAACCAGCTCGTAACCATGCTGGGCAACAATTTCTTTCTGACGCTTCTCGATTTCGGGATCGAAGAACTCGATCACCTCACCGGATTCCACGTTGACCATATGGTCGTGGTGGCCGCCGTCGGCCAGTTCGAATACCGCATGACCGCCGTCGAAGTTGTGACGCACGACCAGACCGGCCGCCTCGAACTGGGTCAGAACACGGTACACCGTGGCCAGGCCAACATCTTCTCCCGCTTCCATCAATGCCTTGTAGACATCTTCAGCGCTCATATGGCGCTGCTCGGTGGAGTCGAGCATCTGTAGGATCTTGACTCGAGGCAGGGTTACCTTGAGACCGGCTTTGCGCAGTTCGCTATTTTCAACCATGGTCAGCTTTCTCGCCGATGCTGCTTCGCAGCTTCTCTGAATACGGGTATGATCGGGGTTTACGTTGTCCAGCCAAGATAGTGGAAGTCGCCCACCGATGCAAAACACCAAGCTCTTGCTAACCAGCCTCACCCTCGTGGGACTGCTCGCACTCGCCGGTTGCTCGTTTCCCGGGGTTTACAAAATCGACATCCAGCAGGGCAATGTCGTGACGCAGGACATGATAGACCAATTGCGCCCCGGAATGACCCGTCGGCAAGTACGGTTTATCATGGGCAACCCGCTGATCCAGGATACGTTCCATACCAATCGCTGGGACTACCTGTATAGCCTGCAGCCAGGCGGCGGCGAGCGCCAACAGGAACGCATCAGTATTTTCTTCAACGAAAGCGACCAACTGGCCAGCCTGTCCGGCGACTTCATGCCAGGCGTGAGCCGCGACCAGGAAATCCTCGGCAGCGAGAGCAACACCACCGTCACCCAGCCTGAACAACAGGTCAAGCCGGTGAAAGTGGACAAGCCAGCACGCCCTGGCTCGCTGGAAGACAAGATCCAGCGCGACGTCGATACCATCGAAGTCATGCCTGTCCCGGTTCAGGAACCACTGCAAACGCAGTGATCCGAAGCCACAAAAAAGCCCGAACATGTTCGGGCTTTTTTACGTCTGCCTTCAGCGGCCGGCTTGATTGAAGACCCTTCTTACCCTCTCAACCGTTGAGCTGCTTGGCCCGCTGACAGAACGCATCGACCAGCGTGTTGGCGGCTTGGTTGAACAGCGGCCCCAAGGTCGCGCGCACCAGTGCCCCGGAATACTCGAAGGACAGATCAAGACTGATCTTGCAGGCCTTCTCACCCAGCGGCTTGAACACCCAGAGCCCGTGCAACTGACTGAACGGCCCCTCCTCCAGATTCATTTCAATGGACTGCCCCGGCACCAGCACATTCCGGGTTACGAAATGCTGGCTGATACCGCCCTTGGCCACCTCGACCTTGGCCCGCATATGCGTCTCGCTGACTTCCAGTACCGTGCTCGCCGAGCACCACGGCAGAAACTCCGGATAGCGCGCAACATCGTTGACCAGATCGTAGAGTGACCGAGCGGGATAAGGCAGCAGGGCCGACCGTTGAATATGGGTAGTCATCCAGGCGTCATTTCCAAAACTGAGCGAAAAAAGCAAACCGGCGCCACTAGAACAAAGAATGCGGCACCCGGCAACCGGCCAAATGCCACATCACTGATGACAGCGGAGTGGCCGAAAAATGCGGGCATTGTCCGGGATTCATTGCGAGGGCTCAAGCTCACCACTCCCCCGTAGCCGACGACGCAACGACTGCCTATAATGCCGCCCCTATGGCCAAACAAACGAAACATCCGACAGGGACCATCGCGCAGAACAAGAAAGCGCGACACGATTACTTCATCGAACACAAATTCGAGGCCGGACTGGTCCTGTCCGGTTGGGAAGTAAAAAGCCTGCGTGCCGGCAAGGCGCACCTGGTGGACAGCTACGTGCTGCTCAAGGACGGTGAAGCCTGGCTGATGGGCAGCCACATTACTCCGTTGACGGCAGCCAGCACCCACGTCATTGCCGACCCGACACGCACCCGCAAGCTGCTGCTCAATCGCCGCGAGCTGGAACGTCTGTTCGTGGGCGTGCAGCAGAAGGGCTATACCTGCGTCGCGCTGTCCATGTACTGGAGCAAGCACTTGATCAAGTGCGAGATCGCTCTGGGCAAGGGCAAGAAGGAATACGACAAGCGCGACACACAGCGCGAGCGTGATTCCGATCGCGAATTGCAGCGCGCAGTGCGCAACAAAGGGCGCGAAGACTGATTCATCTGCATTCAGTCTTTCAAGGCCTCATCGCTGGCCGGGCGGCGCTCCGCTTGCCAGCGATGGCCGTGCACATCATTCAACGGCCCTTGCGTCGCTCCGCCCGCGCCACCCGCTGAACCTCCTGCCTCACCTCCTCCAACACTTCCTGCACATACAGAATGTGTCGGCTCGACACTTCGCGAGCGTCCTGCGCGCGTCCTTCGACAATCGCCAGATACAAATCGCGGTGCTGACTGATCAGCATGTCGCGGGTTTCCGTGCGCTGCTTGTACATCCCGCCGATGTTGGTCACCACGTTGCGCTTGAGCAGATCGAACAGCCCGCGAATGGTGTGCAGCAACACCGCGTTATGGCTGGCTTCAGCAATCGCCAGATGGAAGCGCGCATCCGCAGCGCCCTCTTCCGCCCGACTGACTTCGTCGCACCGGGTGTAGCAGTCCTGCAAGGTATCGAACGCCGCCTTGAGCCGCTCACGATCCACATCCGTGGCGCGCATGGCCGCGTAATACGCGCATGACGCCTCAAGGGTATGGCGGAACTCCAGCAGGTCGCGCTGGGCTTCAGGATTGTTTTCGAGCAGTTGCAGCAATGGATCACTGAAGGTCGTCCCCAGCGATTCAACCACATAGTTGCCACCGCCCTGGCGGCTGACCAGCATGCCTTTGGCCACCAGTTTCTGGATTGCCTCGCGCAACGACGGGCGCGACACACCGAACTGTTCAGCCAGCACCCGCTCGGCCGGCAAGCGCTCGCCGGCGGTCAGGGTGCCCTCAAGAATCATTCCTTCCAGCCGCTCGACGATATCGTCGGACAAACGGCGCTGGCGGACCTGGTCGAAAACCATCACGTGCTCTCCACAATCCCGAGTCAGTTCGGGGCCGTCTATTTTGGCCTATCCGGCCACCCGCCACACCACTCAGTTGGCAAGTTTCCTTACCACTCAGTCAGCCCCTTCCCACGGCATCCGACGAAAGTTTTACCGGGACAAATTGACACACCGATAAGGAGGCTTTTAACCTAGCGCCTCGACATTGTAAATTGGTATTACCAATTAACCAATGCCAGTGCCTGACCAACAACAATTAGGGGCCACCCAACATGCAAACATGGCAACAAATCTATAGCCCGCTTGGTAGTCTCGGCCTGTCCGCACTGGCGGCGGTCATTCCAATCGTCTTCTTCTTCCTGGCGCTGGCCGTGTTCCGCCTCAAGGGACACATTGCAGGCAGCATCACGCTGGGCCTGTCGATTCTGGTCGCGATCTTCGCCTTCCAGATGCCTGCCGACATGGCGTTCGCTGCCGCCGGTTACGGCTTCGCCTATGGTCTGTGGCCGATTGCCTGGATCATCGTCGCCGCAGTCTTCCTGTACAAACTGACGGTCAAGAGTGGCCAGTTCGAAGTGATCCGCAGCTCGGTGCTGTCGATTACCGACGACCAACGCCTGCAAGTGCTGCTGATCGGCTTCTGCTTCGGCGCCTTCCTTGAAGGTGCGGCCGGCTTCGGTGCTCCGGTGGCCATCACCGCCGCCCTGCTCGTGGGCCTCGGCTTCAACCCGCTGTACGCCGCCGGCCTGTGCCTGATCGCCAACACCGCGCCCGTCGCCTTTGGCGCCCTGGGTATCCCGATCATCGTCGCGGGCCAGGTCACCGGTATCGATGCGTTCCACATCGGCGCGATGACCGGTCGTCAACTGCCGCTGCTGTCGCTGTTCGTACCGTTCTGGCTGGTGTTCATGATGGACGGCCTGCGTGGTGTGAAAGAAACCTGGCCTGCCGCCCTGGTTGCCGGCCTGAGCTTCGCCGTCACCCAGTACTTCACCTCGAACTTCATTGGCCCAGAGCTGCCGGACATCACCTCGGCCCTCGCCAGCCTGATCTCCCTGACCCTGTTCCTGAAGGTCTGGCAACCCAAGCGCTCGTTCACTACCGCCACTGGTAGCGTCGGTGCCGCCGTGGTCAATACCGGCAGCCAACCTACGCCGTACAGCCTGGGTGAAATCTTCAAGGCCTGGTCGCCGTTCCTGATCCTGACCGTGCTGGTCACCATCTGGACCCTGAAGCCATTCAAGGCCGCGTTCGCCTCTGGTGGCGCGATGTACAACTGGGTGTTCAACTTCGCCATCCCGCACCTGGATCAACTGGTCATCAAGACCGCCCCGATCGTCACCGCGCCAACCGCGATGCCGGCGGTGTTCAAGCTCGACCCGATTTCCGCCACCGGTACTGCGATCTTCATCTCGGCGCTGCTGTCGATGATCGTCCTGAAGATCAATTTCAAAACTGGTCTGACCACTTTGAAAGAGACCTTCTACGAACTGCGCTGGCCGATCCTGTCCATCGGCATGGTTCTGGCGTTCGCCTTCGTCACCAACTACTCGGGCATGTCGTCGACCATGGCCCTGGTACTGGCCGGCACCGGCGCCGCGTTCCCGTTCTTCTCGCCGTTCCTCGGCTGGCTGGGCGTGTTCCTGACCGGTTCGGACACCTCGTCCAACGCCCTGTTCAGCTCGCTGCAGGCCACCACCGCCCACCAGATCGGGGTCAACGACACCCTCCTGGTCGCGGCGAACACCAGCGGCGGCGTGACCGGCAAGATGATTTCCCCGCAATCCATCGCCGTGGCCTGCGCCGCCACCGGCCTGGTCGGCAAGGAATCGGACCTGTTCCGCTTCACCCTCAAGCACAGCCTGTTCTTCGCCACCATCGTTGGCGTGATCACTCTGGTCCAGGCCTACTGGCTGACCGGGATGCTGGTTCACCACTAAAGTGACAGGGGCCGGGCGCGTCACGGCGCGCCCGGCAGCCGCCTTCTCACACAAACGCTGCGAGACCCCATGATCATTTCCGCCTCCACCGACTATCGCGCCGCGGCCCAGAGCAAGCTGCCGCCATTCCTGTTCCATTACGCCGACGGTGGCGCCTACGCCGAATACACCCTGCGCCACAACGTCGAAGACCTGGCCAGCATCGCCCTGCGTCAGCGCGTTCTGAAGAACATGTCCGAACTCAGCCTGCAGACCCGGCTGTTCGATGAAACCCTGAACATGCCGGTCGTGCTGGCACCGGTAGGCCTGACCGGCATGTACGCCCGCCGCGGCGAAGTCCAGGCTGCCCGCGCGGCTGCCGCCAAGGGCATTCCCTTCACCATGTCGACGGTCTCGGTCTGCCCGATCGAAGAAGTTGCCCCGGCCATCGACCGGCCAATGTGGTTCCAGCTTTACGTGCTCAAGGACCGCGGCTTCATGCGCAACGCCCTGGAGCGTGCCAAGGCAGCCGGCGTGAAGACCCTGGTATTCACCGTCGACATGCCGGTTCCCGGCGCTCGCTACCGCGATGCCCACTCCGGCATGAGCGGTCCGAACGCACCGCTGCGCCGCGTCTGGCAAGCCATGACTCACCCACAATGGGCGCTCGATGTCGGCCTGCTGGGGCGTCCGCATGACCTGGGCAACATCTCCAAATACCGTGGCAACCCCACCGGTCTGGCCGACTACATCGGCTGGCTGGGCAACAACTTCGACCCGTCGATCTCCTGGAAAGACCTGGAGTGGATCCGCGAATTCTGGGACGGCCCGATGATCATCAAGGGCATCCTCGATCCGGACGACGCCCGCGACGCAGTGAAATTCGGCGCCGACGGCATCGTCGTGTCGAACCATGGTGGTCGCCAGCTCGACGGCGTGCTGTCCAGCGCCCGCGCCCTGCCGGCCATCGCCGACGCGGTGAAGGGTGACATCACCATTCTCGCCGACTCCGGTATCCGCAGTGGCCTGGACGTGGTGCGCATGATCGCCCTCGGTGCCGACACGGTGATGATCGGCCGCGCCTTCCTCTATGCCCTGGCCACCCACGGCGAGGCCGGCGTACGCAACCTGCTGGACTTGTTCGAGAAGGAAATGCGCGTGGCCATGGTGCTCACGGGCGCCAAGTCCATCAGCGAAATCACTCGCGACTCGCTGGTCCGCGAACTGGGCGCCTGATAGCGCGCCCACACCCCACACCGCCTGATTGACCGGGGCACGCGGCGCGCCAGACGCCGCGGCCCCGCGAGGAGACTGCATGAGCCTGCCCGCCTCGTTCCTGCGCGACGCCCAGCGACTGATTCCCGCCGACCGCCGCTTCGACGACCCCACCTCCACCCTGGCCTTCGGTACCGATGCCAGCTTCTACCGGCTGATCCCCAAGCTGGTGGTGCGCGTCGAATCCGAGGACGAAGTGGTCGGCCTGATCCACCTGGCCCAGCGCGACCGCGTGCCGGTCACCTTCCGCGCCGCCGGCACCAGCCTGTCCGGCCAGGCCATCAGCGACTCGGTGCTGATCGTTCTCGGCGACAACTGGAACGGTCGCGAGATTCGCGGCCAGGGCGAGCAGATCCGCCTGCAACCCGGGGTCATCGGCGCCCAGGCCAACGCCTGGCTGGCACCGTTCGGCCGCAAGATCGGCCCGGACCCGGCCTCGATCAACGCCTGCAAGATCGGCGGCATCGTCGCCAATAACGCCAGCGGCATGTGCTGCGGCACCGCACAGAACACCTATCACACCCTGGCCGGCCTGCGCCTGGTGCTGGCCGACGGCACGCGCCTGGACAGCGAAGATCCGGCCAGCATCGCCGCCTTCGAAAACAGCCACGCCGACCTGTTGAACGAACTCGCCCGCCTCGGCCGCGAGACCCGCGCCAATAGCGAACTGGCTGACCGCATCCGGCATAAATACCGGCTGAAGAACACCACAGGTCTGTCCCTCAATGCGCTGGTGGACTACGACCAGCCGCTCGACATCCTGCAGCACCTGCTGGTCGGTTCCGAAGGCACGCTGGGCTTCATCAGCGCCGTGACCTACGACACCGTCGTCGATCACCCGCACAAAGCCTCCGCGCTGATCGTCTTCCCGACCGTCGAAAGCTGCTGCAAGGCCGTCACCGTGCTCAAGCAACAACCGGTCTCGGCGGTGGAACTGCTGGACCGTCGCAGCCTGCGCTCGGTGCAGAACAAACCGGGCATGCCGGAATGGGTGAAAGGCCTGTCGGACAATGCCTGCGCCCTGCTGATCGAATCCCGCGCCGCCAGCCAGAGCCTGCTGCACGAGCAACTGGGGCTGATCATGGCCTCCATCGCCGAATTCCCGCTGGAACAGAAAGTCGACTTCAGCGAAGACCCGGCGGTGTACAACCTGCTGTGGAAAATCCGCAAAGACACCTTCCCCGCTGTCGGCGCAGTGCGTCAGACCGGGACCACGGTAATCATCGAAGACGTCACCTTCCCCGTCGAACAATTGGCCGAAGGCGTCAACCGCCTGATCCAGTTATTCGACAAGCACCGTTACGACGAGGCGATCATTTTCGGCCACGCGCTGGAAGGCAACCTGCACTTCGTCTTCACCCAGGGCTTCAACAGCGCCGTGGAAGTCGCGCGCTACCAGGGCTTCATGGACGACGTAGCGCAACTGGTGGCCGTGGAGTTCGGCGGCTCGCTCAAGGCCGAGCACGGCACCGGGCGCAACATGGCACCGTTCGTGGAGCTGGAATGGGGCAACGACGCTTACCAATTGATGTGGAAACTCAAGCGTCTGCTCGACCCCAACGGCATCCTCAACCCGGATGTGGTGCTCAGCGAAGACCCGGATATCCATCTGAAAAATCTGAAACCGTTGCCGGCCGCCGACGAGATCGTCGACAAGTGCATCGAGTGCGGTTTCTGTGAACCGGTCTGTCCGTCCAAGGGGCTGACCCTGAGTCCGCGCCAGCGCATCGTCATGTGGCGGGACATCCAGGCAAGGAAGCGCGCCGGCGAAGATACCGCGGCGCTGGAACGTGACTATCAGTACCAGGGCATCGACACCTGCGCCGCCACCGGGCTCTGCGCCCAGCGCTGCCCGGTCGGGATCAACACCGGCGAGCTGGTGAAGAAACTGCGCGGTGAAGTGGCCCATCACGGCAAGACCGCCGACTGGCTGGCGGAGAATTTCCACACCGCCCTCAGTGGCGCGCGACTGACCCTGCGGGTCGCCAATGGTGCTCGTCACCTGCTCGGCGCACCGCGCCTGAGCCGCATCAGCCGTTCGTTGAGCAAGGTCAGCAACGGCCGCCTGCCACAGTGGACGCCGGCCATGCCGCAACCGCTGAAGAACCCGCTGGTGAGTGTCGCCAGTAACGATGCCCGGCCTCGCGTGGTGTACCTGGCGGCCTGCGTGTCGCGGGTGATGGGTCCGGCGGCGGCGGATCGCGAACAGACCTCGCTGCTGGACAAGACCCGCGGCCTGCTGGAAAAAGCCGGCTATCAAGTGATCTTCCCGGACAACCAGGACAGCCTCTGCTGCGGCCAGCCGTTCGCCTCCAAAGGCTACGCCGAACAGGCCGAGCACAAGCGTCAGGAACTGATCAGCGCCCTGCTGCATGCCAGCCGTGGCGGCCTCGATCCGATCTACTGCGACACCAGCCCGTGCACCCTGCGCCTGGTGCAGGACCTGGCCGACACCCGCCTGGACATGTACGACCCGGTGCGCTTCATCCGCACCCATCTGCTGGACAAGCTTGAGTTCACGCCGCAGGACGCCCCGATTGCCGTGCATGTGACCTGCAGCACCCAGCACCTGGGCGAGAGCCAGGCACTGATCGACCTCGCGCGAATGTGCAGCAAGGACGTGGTGATTCCGGAAGGTATTCATTGCTGTGGGTTTGCCGGCGACAAGGGCTTCACCACACCGGAACTGAATGCCCACTCGCTGCGCAGCCTGAAGGATGCCGTGCAGTATTGCAGCGAAGGCATTTCCACCAGCCGGACCTGTGAGATCGGCCTGTCCAACCATGGCGGGATCGACTATCACGGGCTCGTCTATCTGGTGGACCGGGTGACCCGCGCCCGCGCGATCTGAGCCAATCGCGGCGGGCCGTTACCGGTCAACGGCCCGCCGCGAGATTCATCTGAACCCCTGGCAAGCGGCGAAGTCCATCCTGATAGGCCCCATCTTCCCGAGGCCTTCCCAGCCAAGGAGATTCACATGAAGCGTACTGTGATTACCGGACTGTTCATGAGCGCCGCACTGCTTGCATCCCCTGTGTTTGCCGCGGACGACCTGTGTGCTGCGAACCTGCAGAAAATCGACGATCAAGCGGCCACCCTCAGCACGACCTCGGAAAACCTCGCCAAGTCAGTCAAGGAACAAACCGACGACGCCCGCGCCGCCCAGGCGGCAGGCAACGACAAGGACTGCATCGCCCTCACCACGAAGGCCCTGAAGGATCTGGAAGACAGCACCAAAGGCGGCGGTAACCAGTGAGCCAGCGCATCCGGGCGACGGTGTACGCCGCCCGGATGATGGCGTATACTCCGCCTCACGCGTCGGAAACGGCGCTCAGCTAGAGAGCAACAATTGGGGCCGATTAGGATTCGACGCCGGTAGTGAAACTCTAGGTGCATGCCGAGTTGGTAACAGAACTCGTAAATCCACTGTTGCAACTTTCTATAGTTGCCAATGACGAAACCTACGAGGGCTACGCTCTCGCTGCGTAAGCAGCCGAGCCCGCTCTTCTGGTAGCTTCGGCTCCAGCAATCACCAGGGGATGCCTGTAAACCCGAAGTGATTGTCATACAGAACAGGATCGCCGTGCAGTACGTTGTGGACGAATCGGCTAAAACTTACACAACTCGTCCAAAGCACCCTGCCCGTCGGGCGGCTGCGGATTAACTCAGTAGACACGGCTAAGCATGTAGTACCGACAGCGGAACACTGGCGGACGGGGGTTCAAATCCCCCCGGCTCCACCAAACGCTAAACAAATCAGGCACTTCGCGAATCTCGCAAAGTGCCTTTTTTGTGCCTGCGCAAAACGCTTCACGCACAGCCCCCGCCCCGCACCAGATTGGCGCTCCCCCGCGCCCCAAAACCACACACCCGCCCTACCCCGTCACGCAAGAATCTTCTGACACCCCTCCCCGAAGCCCTCTGACACGGGCCCCAGCAAATAATCTGACCACTTGGCCATGTTTTTGCTTTGAAGCTGTTCAAAACAATCACCACCGAGCAGTCCCATGTCCGAATCCCCCCTGCGCCTGGAGTTGCGTGCCATCACCAAGCGCTACCCTGGCACGCTGGCCAACGACCGCATTGACCTGCGTATCGACGCCGGTGAAATCCATGCCTTGCTTGGCGAGAACGGCGCCGGCAAGAGCACGCTGATGAAGATCATCTACGGCGTTACCGCTCCGGATTCCGGCGAGGTGCTGTGGGAGGGCCAGCCGGTTCAGGTGCGCGACCCGGCACAAGCCCGTGGTCTCGGCATCGGCATGGTGTTCCAGCATTTTTCGCTGTTCGAGACGCTGACCGTGGCGGAGAACATCGCGCTGGCGCTGGGTCGCGAAGCCGGTACGCCGAAGCAGTTGGCGCCGCGCATCCGGGAGGTGTCGCAGCGCTACGGCATGGGCCTGGAGCCGGAACGGCTGGTGCACAGCCTGTCGATCGGTGAGCGCCAGCGGGTGGAAATCGTTCGTTGCCTGATGCAGGAGATCAAGCTGTTGATCCTCGACGAGCCCACCTCGGTACTGACTCCGCAAGAGGTCGATGAGCTGTTCATCACCCTGCGCGCCCTCGCCGCGGAGGGCTGCAGCATTCTGTTCATCAGCCACAAGCTCGGCGAAGTCCGCGCGCTGTGCCACAGCGCCACGGTGTTGCGCGGCGGCCGGGTATCCGGCGACTGCGTGCCGGCCCGCTGCAGTGACCTGGAACTGGCGCGGCTGATGGTCGGCGACGCGGAGGGGCTGGAGGCCAGTTACGCGAAGACCGCCGGCGGCCTGCCGCGCCTGCGGGTGGACGACCTGAGCTGGCGCAACAAGGATCCGTTCGGCACGTCCTTCGAGCACCTGCGCCTGGAAGTGCGCAGCGGCGAGATCGTCGGTATCGCCGGGGTCGCCGGCAATGGCCAGGACGAATTGCTCGCGCTGCTCAGCGGCGAGACGCGCCTGCCCGCCAGCGAACGCGAGCGCGTCACCCTCGACAATCAGCCGATGGCCAACCTGTACCCGGACGCCCGCCGCGCCCTGGGCCTGGCGTTCGTTCCCGCCGAACGCCTCGGTCACGGCGCTGTGCCGGACATGAGCCTGGCCGACAACGCCCTGCTTACCGCCTTCCAACAGGGACTGGTCAGCCGTGGCCTGATCCGCTCGGGCAAGGTGCTGGCGCTGGCCGAAGAGATCATCCAGCGCTTCGCGGTGAAAACCCCGGACGCCCACACCGCAGCACGCAGCCTGTCCGGCGGCAATCTGCAGAAATTCATCCTCGGTCGCGAGATCCTGCAGAACCCCAAGTTGCTGGTCGCCGCGCACCCGACCTGGGGCGTCGACGTGGGGGCCGCCGCCGCGATCCACCGCGCGCTGATCGCCCTGCGCGACGCCGGGGCGGCGATCCTGGTGATCTCGGAAGACCTCGATGAACTGTTCCAGATCAGCGACCGGATCGGCGCCCTGTGCAGCGGGCGTCTGTCGCCGATCAAGGCCACCGCCGATACCCATCCCGTGGAGGTCGGCGGCTGGATGGCCGGCCAGTTCGATGCCCCGCAAGACGCCGCCTGACGAGAGCCCACCATGCTGTTATCCCTCGAACCCCGTACCCAGCAGTCGCGCGCCATGCTCCTGCTTTCGCCGTTGCTCGCCGGGCTGTTGACCCTGATCAGCGGGGCGATCCTGTTCGCCGCGCTGGGTCACGATCCGTTGCAGACTTTCCACACCCTGCTGATCGAGCCGATCAGCGACTTCTACGGCATCTCCGAGTTGCTGCTCAAGGCGCTGCCGATCCTGCTCTGCGCCTTCGGCTTGTCCGTGGCGTACCAGGCGCGCATCTGGAACATCGGCGCCGAAGGCCAGTTGCTGATGGGCGCACTGGCCGGCAGCGCGCTGGCCATCCACCTTATCGATTGGCAAAGCCGCTGGGCGCTGATCTGGGTGATTGCCGCCGGCAGCCTCGCCGGCGCCTTGTGGGGCGGGCTCGCGGCCTGGCTGCGCACGCGGTTCAACGCCAACGAAATCCTCACCACCATCATGCTCAACTACATCGCCCTGAACCTGTTGCTGTTCTTCGTCCACGGCCCGCTCAAGGACCCCGACGGTTTCAGCTTCCCGCAGTCGGCGATGTTCGGTGACGCCAGCCGCCTGCCGGCACTGTTCGAAGACGGCCGCGTGCACATCGGCCTGTACTTCGTGCTGTTGGCGCTGGTCGCGGTGTGGGTACTGCTGCACAAGAGCTTCCTCGGCTTCCAGATCAAGGTGCTGGGCCTGGACCAGCGCGCTGCCGGTTTCGTCGGTTTCCGCGAGAAGCGTCTGGTGTGGCTGGCCCTGCTGATCAGCGGCGGCCTGGCGGGTCTGGCCGGGGTCAGCGAAGTCACCGGGCCTATCGGCCAACTGGTGCCGCAGGTGTCGCCCGGCTACGGCTACGCGGCGATTACCGTGGCGTTTCTCGGTCGCCTCAATCCGTTCGGCATCCTCGCTGCGGGCCTGCTGATGGCGCTGCTCTACCTCGGCGGCGAGAACGCGCAGATGACCCTCAACCTGCCGCAATCACTGACCGGGCTGTTCCAGGGAATGATGCTGTTCTACCTGCTCGCCTGCGATGTGCTGATCCTCTACACGCCACGGCTGAAGCTGAATCGCCGTCGCCGCGCCGCGCTCGCTGAAACGGCCAACGCCTGACGCCCCCACTCACTCTTTCGCTTGGCTGCCGCTCGCGGCGCGCAGCCTGAGGCTTCAACTATGGATCTCGATCTGTTTGGCAACATCCTCTACGCCATGGTGCGCTGCGGCACCCCGCTGTTGCTGGTCGCCCTCGGCGAACTGGTGTGCGAGAAGAGCGGCGTACTCAACCTCGGCCAGGAAGGCATGATGCTGTTCGGCGCGGTGGTTGGGTTCATCGCCGCCTTCGCCACCGGCAACCTGTGGCTCGGCGTGCTGATGGCCTGCGTGGCCGGCATGCTGCTGTCGTCGCTGTTCGCCCTGGTGGCGCTCGGTTGCCAGGCCAATCAGGTTGCCACTGGCCTGGCGCTGACCATCTTCGGCGTCGGCCTGTCGTCCTTCGTCGGTGCGGCGTGGGTCGGCAAGCCGCTGACCGGCTTCGAGCCGGTGGCCATCCCGCTGCTGTCCGACCTGCCGATCATCGGCCACATGCTGTTCAACCAGGATGTGCTGGTTTACCTGTCCTTCGTCCTGTTCGGACTGATCGCCTGGGTGCTGCTGAAAAGCCGCATCGGCCTGATCCTCCAAGCTGTCGGCGAAAACCCCGACGCCGCCAGCGCCATGGGCTTGCCGGTGCTGCGGGTGCGGACCCTGGCGGTGTTGTTCGGTGGGGCCATGGCCGGTCTGGCCGGTGGTTACCTGTCGCTGGCCTACACACCGATGTGGGCGGAAAACATGACCGCGGGACGCGGCTGGATTGCCTTGGCACTGGTGGTGTTCGCCAGTTGGCGGGTGTTCCGCGTGCTGCTCGGCGCGTACCTGTTCGGCCTGGCCAGCATTCTTCATCTGGTGGCCCAGGGAATCGGCGTGAGCTTCCCAGCCAACCTGCTGGCGATGCTGCCGTATGTGGCGACCATCCTGGTGTTGGTGGTGCTGTCGCGGGATGCGATCAAGACCCGGCTGTATGCGCCGGTTTCCCTTGGGCAGCCGTGGAAGGCGGGGCACTGATGCACCAGCAAAAGGCGACCTGAAAAGCATCACGCACCATCCCAGAACCGATCCGCTACCCCCCAACCGCCACACCCCGCAAAAACCCAGTTTTTGCCCGCTTGGTCAGCTTTTTGCAGTAAGGGAAAAGCCCGACACGGCCACTATAAAAGACCTACAGGAGCCAACCCCAGATGCATCAGAAGAAAAGCAAAAACCTGCTGCGCACCCTCGCCGCCGCCATCGGCCTGAGCACCGCGCTGTCCGCCTCCGCCGCTGATCCATTGAAGGTCGGCTTCGTCTACATCGGCCCCATCGGCGACCACGGCTGGACCTATCAGCACGAGCAGGGCCGCCAGGCGCTGATCAAGCAGTTCGGCGACAAGGTCGACACCAGCTTCGTCGAGAACGTGCCGGAAGGCGCCGACGCCGAGCGGGTGATCCGCAACATGGCCAAGGGCGGCTACGACCTGGTGTTCGCCACCTCGTTCGGCTACATGAACCCCACCGCCAAGGTCGCCAAGCAGTTCCCGAAAGTGACCTTCGAACACGCCACCGGCTACAAGCAGGACAAAAACCTCGGCACCTACCTGGCGACGTCCTACGAGGGCCGTTACGTCGGTGGCTTCCTCGCCGCGAAGATGACCAAGAGCAAGAAGATCGGCTACGTCGCCTCCTTCCCGATCCCGGAAGTGCTGCGCGATATCAACGCCATCCAACTGGCCCTGGACAAGTACAACCCCGGCACCGAAATCAAGGTGGTGTGGGTCAACTCCTGGTTCGATCCGGGCAAGGAAGCCGACGCCGCCAACGCGCTGATCGACCAGGGCGTCGACGTGGTCTTCCAGCACACCGACAGCCCGGCACCGATCCAGACCGCCGAACGCCGTGGGGTCTATGCCGTGGGCTACGCCTCGGACATGGCGCACTTCGGGCCGAAAGCCGTGCTGACCTCCATCGTCAACAACTGGGGCCCGCACTACATCAAGAGCACCCAGGCGGTCATCGACGGCACCTGGAAATCCCAGGATTACTGGGGCGGCCTGGCGGAAGGCACGGTCGAGCTGCCGATCAGCGACCTGGTTCCGGCTGAGGTGAAAAGCGAAGCCGAACAGATCATCGCCAGCATCAAGGACGGCTCGTTCCACCCGTTCACCGGCCCGATCCTGGACCAGAGCGGCGCAGTCAAGATCGCCGAGGGCGCCGTGGCCAGCAACGCCGAACTGGCGGGCATGAACTACTACGTCAAAGGCATCACCGCGCAACTGCCGAAGTAAGTACCGCTGCAAACGCCGGACGGGAGCGCCAGCCGCTCCCGTCTGTTTCATAACCGCGCCGCGCCCATCGCGCGCCGCCTCAAGGCTGTGTCGCCGTCCCTCCTACCGGAGAACCGCGCACAAGATCGGCCCCGCCGATCTCTTCGCTGCATGGGTACGAGAAGACTCGCAGCACCACGGACCCGCCCATCGACACCGGGGTCCGCACTTCTTGGAGCCAACCATGAACACCCTGCCGATCATCGATATCGCCCCGCTGTACCAAGACGACCCCGCCGCCCGTGAGACCGTGGCCCGGCAGATCGACGCCGCCTGCCGCCAGTGGGGTTTCTACTACATCAAGGGGCACCCGATCCCGGCCACGCGCATCGCCGAACTGAACGCCGCCGCGGTAGATTTCTTCGCCCGCCCGGCGGAAGAAAAACTGCGTATCGACATCACCCGCAGCGCTCACCACCGTGGCTACGGCGCCATTGCCACCGAGCAACTCGACCCAAGCCGGCCGAGCGATCTCAAGGAAACCTTCGACATGGGTTTCCACCTGAGCGCCGAGCATCCCGACGTGCTCGCGGAAAAACCGCTGCGCGGCCCCAACCGTCACCCGGACATTTCCGGTTGGGAGACGCTGTTGCAGCAGCACTACCAGGACATGCACGAACTGTCGCTGACCCTGCTGCGCGCCATGGCCGAGGCACTGGGCATCGAGGAGGACTTCTTCGACCAACGCTTCGCCGACCCGATCAGCGTGTTCCGCATGATCCACTACCCGCCGCGCCAGACCGCCAGCAGCGCCGATCAGCAAGGCGCCGGCGCGCATACCGACTATGGCTGCGTGACCTTGCTCTATCAGGACAATGCCGGTGGTTTACAGGTGCAGAACCTGGCTGGCGAATGGATCGATGCCCCGCCGATCGAGGGCACCTACGTGGTCAACATTGGCGACATGATGGCGCGCTGGAGCAACGACCGTTACATGTCCACTCCGCACCGGGTAATCAGCCCGCTGGGCGTCGACCGCTACTCGATGCCGTTCTTCGCCGAGCCGCACCCGGACACCGAAATCAGTTGCCTGCCCAACTGCTCGGGCAGCGATAACCCGCCCAAGTACCCGCCGGTATCCTGCAGCGCCTACATGCTCTCGCGCTTCGCCGACACCTACGCCTACCGCCGCGAGGAAACCAAGGCCTGAGCCCCGCGATGGCGCAGCAACGCGCCATCCTGAAGCAACTCCGCCCTGAGCAATAGCGCGCAACCAGGCCATTGCGCGCTGTTGTGACAGCACCATCGCCCCACCCACCGCCAATAACGAAAAAACACCGGAAAAAACCGCAATTCTGTCCGGCAAGACAGGAATTGGCGCCGTTCTTGCTCTCTCATTAAAAGCCTGACCAACACGACAGGTTCAACGCTTGAACAACACAAAAATCAGGAGCTTTCGATGACTCGCACCACCACTTCCCTGCTGCTGGCGAGCGGTCTGCTGGCAACCGGTCAGGCCATGGCCGGCGACCTTCTGCTGTGGCAGGACAACAGCCTCACTTACCTCAACGGCATCGACTTCAAGGTCGATCCGCCCAAGCAGCAGACCGTGACCTTCGAACACGCCAGCGGCTGGAGCTTCGGTGACCTGTTCGTCTTCGTCGACGGCATCAAGTACAACACCGAAGCCACCAACGGTGCGGGCGACGGCCACAGCTTCTACGGCGAGATCAGCCCGCGCCTGTCCCTCGGCAAGATCAGCGGCGCCAACCTGTCGTTCGGCCCGATCAAGGACGTGCTGATCGCCGCGACCTACGAGTTCGGCGAAGACGATGTCGACGCCTACCTGATCGGCCCGGCCGTCGACCTGAACATCCCCGGCTTCGATTACTTCCAGCTCAACACCTACCTGCGCACCCCGGATGGCAAGCGCGACGGCAAGAACGTCTGGCAGATCACCCCGGTGTGGAGCTATACCGTGCCGGTCGGCAACTCCAACGTGGTGATCGACGGCTTCATCGACTGGGTCGTCGACAACGACAAGAGCTACCACGCCAACTTCCACTTCAACCCGCAGATCAAGTACGACCTGGCCAAGGCCATGGGCTGGGGCGAGAAGTTCTACGTAGGCGTGGAGTACGACTACTGGAGCGACAAGTACGGGATCAGCGACAACAGCTACCTGGGCGAGGAAATCCTCGGCGGCACCAACCAGAGCGCTATCAGCTTGTTGGTCAAGGCGCACTTCTGAGCTTCCAGTGAACCGCAGCCTGGGACAGACCAAAAAGGCACCGGTGCAAACCAGTGCCTTTCCGATCAAACAGCCGTAGCGCTCACGCACTCCCGCAGAAACGCATCCAGCTTCGACACGTCTCCTGTGTACGTGCGCGGAGCGCTCATGCTCTCGGCTCGGTGCAGCTCGGTTTCCACCAGATGCTGCAACACCGGGCGAACCGGGCCACACGCGGCCTCTCCGACCTGCCGCTTGAGGCGCAGCAGTTCATTGATCTCCGCGCACTGGACCGGGTCATCGAGGGTTGCCGCCAGCAGCTCTTCAAACACCATCGGCGGCACGCCCCGTCCCTGGTCTATCCAGCGCACTGCCAACAGCGGACGCAAGACGTAGAAGTACTTCTTGTAGCGCACTTCATCGCCGCGCAGAAACGCGCGGTAGTGGTTCCGCGCCATTGCCAGATAGTGCGCCCGCACCGCCGCCGGCGAATGGAACTCCAGCGCCAGCTCGCGCAAGCGCCTGCTCGCTGCTTCGTCCTGGCGATAGACCAGTGGCGAATCCAGCCACTCCAGCAAGGTCGGATTGGACTTGCGCAGCAAGCGCAGGGCCTTGCGCAGTTCCCAACCACTGAGGTCGAGCTCGTCGGTCAGCGGACGCTCCAGCACATCGCGGTGCTCTTCCACGCGCAGATACCAGTCCGGCCGGTGCACGTAGACGAAGCGCACATCGTAATCGCTGTCCGGCGACGCGAAGCCCCAGGCGCGGCTGCCGGACTCGCAGGCATACAACACACGCACCTGCTGCTCGCGCTCGACCCGCCGCAGTTCTTCCAGCACCCGCTCGCGCATCGCGGCGGGCAATGGATGTCGCTCTTCTCTGTTCATTGCAGTGTTCTCCCTACCCCTTCACACACACCACCTGCCGCAGCGTGTGCACCACTTCCACCAGCTCACGCTGGGCATGCATCACCGCGTCGATGTCCTTGTAGGCCATCGGAATCTCGTCGATCACGTCCTTGTCCTTGCGGCATTCGACGTGGGCGGTGGCGCGTTTCTGGTCCTCGACGGTGAACTGCTTCTTCGCCTGGGTCCGGCTCATGGTGCGACCGGCGCCATGACTGCAAGAGCAGAACGCCTCTTCGTTGCCCAGCCCGCGGACGATGAAACTCTTCGCCCCCATCGAGCCCGGAATGATCCCGAGCTGGCCCTTCTGCGCCGACACCGCGCCCTTGCGGGTCACCAGTATTTCTTCGCCGAAGTGCTGCTCTTTCTGCACATAGTTGTGGTGACAGTTCACCGCTTCGAGGTTGGCCTCGAACGGTTTGCGGATCACCTGCCGCGCCGTAGCAATCACCGCCTGCATCATCAACTCGCGGTTCTGCCGGGCGAAGTCCTGGGCCCAGCCCACCGCCTCGACGTAATCGTCGTAATGCCGGCTGCCTTCCTCGAAATAGGCCAGGCTGCGATCCGGCAAGTTGGCGATGTGCTGACGCATATCCGCCTGGGCCAGCTCGATGAACAGGTTGCCGATGGCATTGCCGACCC
This sequence comes from Pseudomonas sp. 20P_3.2_Bac5, assembly GCF_025466035.1. Taxonomy (NCBI): domain Bacteria; kingdom Pseudomonadati; phylum Pseudomonadota; class Gammaproteobacteria; order Pseudomonadales; family Pseudomonadaceae; genus Pseudomonas; species Pseudomonas sp. 20P_3.2_Bac5. The sequence goes on from NZ_JANLOA010000123.1 coordinate 87,524, forward strand.
CACGCGAACCGCTGTGCAGCATGAACCAGACTCGATTCACTTCATCCAGGCAGACCTCGATGAAGTGGTTGCCCCCGCCGAGCGTGCCCAGGTGCGCACGGTTGTTGGTCTTCTCCAGCTTCGGGTACTTGTCGGTGATCGCCTTGAAGCGCCCGGCCATCGCCGACCAAGCCTGATCAGCAGCGTTCGGCACATGCTCCCAGGCGCCCTGGTCGCGGCGCCCGAAGGTCTTGCCGTGGGGCACGGCCTTCTCGATGGCGCTGCGCAGGCCGAACAGGTTATCCGGCAGGTCCGCCGCCACCAGCGAGGTGCGCGCGGCGATCATGCCGCAGCCGATATCCACGCCCACCGCCGCGGGAATGATCGCGCCCTGGGTGGGAATCACGCTGCCAATGGTCGAGCCCTTGCCCAAGTGCACGTCCGGCATCACCGCCATGTGTTTGAAGATAAACGGCATGCGCGCCGTGTTCAGCAGTTGCTGGCGCGCATCGGGCTCCAGCGGCACGCCTTCGATCCAGGCTTTCACCGGCTTGCCGTTGGCGACTTCCAGCAGTTGATAGGTTGCGTCTTTCATCATCGTGTTCCGTCATTGCCCGCAGGCCTGGCTCAGGCCTGCTTCAGCGTTACCAATCCATTCAATACCTGATCCAGACCGCCGAACACCGAAATCCGGTCGATCCGCTCGGCCACGCGCTCCAGGGTTTCCAGCTCCTTGAGGCGCAGGGCGACGGGGTTGTCTTCCATCACCTTCGCCGTGTTCAACAGCGAGCGGGTCGCCGAGGTTTCTTCGCGGCGGCGAATCACGTTGGCCTGGGCCGACTTTTCCGCCTCCACCACCTGGGCCAGCAGGGTCTTCATCTCGCCAGGCAAGATGATGTCGCGCACGCCCAACCCGGTGACCTCGATCCCGCTGTCCGCCAACCGCGCCGCAAGGTGGGCGTTCACCGCCTCGTCGATCAGTTGCTTGTTCTCCAGCAACTCATCGAGGCTACGGGTTCCCACCGCCGCCCGCAGGCCGAATTGCAGCTCGCGGTACAGGTGTTCCTGCGGCTTGCTCAGTTGCGAGAAAGCCGTCAGTACATCGCCGTAACGCCAGTTGGCGATCAGGTTCAGGCGCAGGCTCACCTTGTCGCGGGTGAGGATTTCCTGGCCGCTGACTTCCAGCGCCTGAATCCGGGTGTCGATCAATTCCACGCTGACCTGACGGTTGTAACGCCAGAAACCGTACTGCCCTGCGGGCAGCAGTTCCAGCACCACGCCGTCGACTTTCAGTACGCCGACCTGATACGCCGGCACCTGCACCATCAACACCGCGTCCAACCCTGCCAGGGTCCGGCCCCGCAGGTTCGACTGGCTCAGCCGCGCCACCAGCGCGGCATCCAGCCGGTAATCCTGGCTGAAATCCTGCCGTTCCAGACGCTGTCCGGCTTGGCCTTTCCAATACAACTGGCGGCTGCCGGGCGGGAGGATTTCCACCAGCCAGTCCTCTTCGTAACGCAGGCCGACCTCGTCGCTGCCGACATCCATGCGGGTGAAGTACTGCTCCACCAGCGCCGGCTCGGACTGACGCAGGTAACCGGCCAGACGGTGCTCGAACAGCGGCGCATTGAGGCTGAACGTCTCCACGCTCAAGCGGTTGTGGAAGTCGAAATGGCGGTGGGTGCCCGGCTCGAGGATGGCGAGAAAGTCGCCTTCCGAGTACAGCAGGCCACGTTCGTTCTTCTTCACGGTAAAGCGCTTGAACATTTTCATAATCTGTTTTCCTTCTCTGATTTCGTCGTCCAGGGTGCCGGTGTTCGCCGGCCCGCCGGGTATCGCCGATGAAGCCCGCAAGAGACGCGGCATACGGACATCCTGTCCCTGTGGCCGGATCCTCCAGCCGAAGCCTGTCTTGTCGCGGGCCCGATCAGCGGACCGGGCGGGTCGGCGTTGGCATCGGGTCGGGCGTTGCCGGCCACGTGGGCTGACGACGCTTTTCCCTGCGCCACACCGGCGGTAGTGCAGTGATGAGTAGCTGCCTTAACAGGGCAGTGTTCGAGCGGGAATCGAACCCGCGACAAGCCATCCGGGATGGCCGCTCTAACCGACTGAGCTATCGAACTGCGAGCAGGAGTCGAACCTGCGGCCGATCACCCGAAGGTGACTGCTCTACCAACTGAGCTATCGCATTGACCCCACTTCGATACAGCGGCATGCACGAGGCCGACACCAGGGTGGGCTCGGGCACCGGCGAGGTTGTGAACCTCGGCCCGTGGGCTGCATCAGCGATGGTCGGGAAGGATATTGCGAGCGGCGTGCCAGCTTTATTTTTCGCACGCTAAATAAATATTAAGTTATTGATTTAAATAGAATTTAAATAGAGACATCACACAGAAAGGCCGAAACCAGCGTAGTAAGCACTAATGTTTTCTTATATTTTGCTATCGCTATTTATCTTTATGGATAACTCATGAAAGCGAAGAAAACAGTCGCCATCGGATTCCTCGGCTCCACCCTCGACCGTGTCGGCAAGGGCGCCGCGCGCTGGGGGAAATGGCGGCCGACCGTGGGGCTGTGCCAGCAGGCGGAACTGCAAGTCGACCGCCTGGAACTGATCCACGGCATGGACGCCCGCGACACCGGGCTGGCCGAACGCATTGCCGCCGACGTGCGGGAAGTGTCGCCGCAGACCGAAGTCCGCCTGCAACCGATGCGGCTGCGCGACCCGTGGGATTTCGAAGAGGTGTATGGCGCGCTGCATGATTTCGTCAGCGCCTACCCCGTGGACACCGAGCACGAAGACTACGTCGTGCACATCACCACCGGCACCCATGTGGCGCAGATCTGCTGGTTCCTGCTGACCGAAGCGCGTTACCTGCCGGGCCGCCTGGTGCAGACCTCACCCGCACGGCGCCGGGAAGAAGAGCAGAAGCCCGAAGGCCGGGTGGCGATCATCGACCTAGATCTGTCGCGCTACGACCGCATCGCCTCGCGTTTTCGGCGCGAGCACGAAGAAAGCCTGCTGTTTCTCAAGTCCGGCATCGCCACGCGCAACGCCGCGTTCAACCGCTCCATCGAGCAGATCGAGCGGGTCGCCGGACGCTCCCGCGCACCCATGCTGCTGATCGGCCCGACCGGTGCGGGCAAATCATTCCTGGCCCGGCGCATCTACGAACTCAAGCGGGCGCGGCATCAGTTCCAGGGCCGCTTTGTCGAGGTCAACTGCGCCACCCTGCGCGGCGATGGCGCGATGTCGGCGCTGTTCGGCCATATCAAAGGCGCCTTCACCGGCGCGCAAAACGCCCGCGAAGGGCTGCTGCGCGCGGCGGATGGCGGCATGTTGTTCCTCGACGAAATCGGTGAACTGGGCGCGGACGAACAAGCCATGCTGCTCAAGGCCATCGAGGAAAAACGCTTCTTCCCGCTGGGTTCGGACCGCGAAGTCAGCAGCGACTTCCAGTTGATCGCCGGCACCCACCGCGACCTGCGCGAACGGGTCGCCGAAGGCCTGTTCCGCGAAGACCTGTACGCCCGCATCAACCTGTGGACGTTCGAACTGCCGGGGCTGGCTGGCCGGCGCGAAGACATCGAACCGAACATCGACTTCGAACTGCAACGGCATGCCCAGGAACAAGGCCGACTGGTGCGCTTCAACCTCGAAGCGCGGCGTCACTACCTGGCATTCGCCCATTCGCCGGAAGCGCGCTGGGCCGGCAACTTCCGCGAACTGTCCGCGTCCATCACGCGCATGGCGACCCTGGCTGACAGCGGCCGAATCGACCAAGCGCTGGTCGAGGAAGAAATCGACCGTCTGCGCCACGCCTGGGGCTGCGCTCCCGCCCGCGAGCCGTTGCGGGACTTGCTGGGGGATGATCTGGACAACCTTGACCTGTTCGATCGGGTGCAACTACAGGCGGTGATCGAGGTGTGCCAGCAGGCCCGCAGCCTTTCCGAGGCCGGACGTCAGTTGTTCGCCGTCTCACGACAGGCAAAACAGACGCCCAATGATGCGGACCGGTTGCGCAAGTATCTGGGGCGGTTCGGGTTGGTGTGGGATCAGGGGGTGAGGCTGGAGCAGCCATAAGGGGGTTGCCGCTTCAAATGCTATCGGTTGGCGCGATGTTCAATGCGTAAAACTCATGAGGAACTCGACCACATAGGCATCGCGGAATACGTCCATTACGCCGGAGGACGAAGGCGCTTTTTCTGTCTGAAACCTCCCTTTCACACCGGCAACGGCCGATCCCGAATCACCTGCTTCATCACCAGCGTCGAGCTCAGCCGCTGCACATTGGGCAGCCGCGCCAGGTGCTCGTCGTAGAGCTGCTGGAAAGCCGGCAGGTCGCGAGTGACGATGCGCAGCAGGTAATCCGGGTCGCCGAACAGGCGCTGCGCTTCGAGGATTTGCGGGATCTCCGGCAGGGCGGCTTCGAAATCCTGAACCGCCTGCTGGTGGCCCTCGCGCAAAGTGACGAAGACGATCGCGGCGAAACTCAAACCCAGCTCGGTGGGCGACAGGTACGCGCGGTAGCCCTGGATAACCCCGGACTCTTCCAGTGCCCGCACCCGGCGGTGGCATGGCGACAAGCTCAAGCCGACGCGGTCGGCCAGTTCGGTCAGCGATTGCCGACCATCACGTTGCAGCTCGGCAAGAATATTTCGGTCAATGCGGTCCATCTGGAAGGTTCTTCCACTCAATAGGCGGACCGTCAGGATATACGAAAGATAATCCTGACCAAGCTTCCTTATTCTTCTGGTAACCCGGCGAGGCTCACGGCTCGCCCTTCATATCACAGGAAAAAGCTGGAGCCTCAAATGACTGTCAGTGTGCTGGCCGCGTTCTGGGCGGTGTCGTTGTTGTTCGTGATTACCCCCGGCGTGGACTGGGCCTACGCCATCTCCGCAGGGATTCGCGGGCGCTGGGTGGTGCCGGCGGTGGCGGGTCTGCTCTCCGGGCATCTGCTGGCGACAGTGATCGTCGCGGCGGGGGCCGGTGCCTTGTTGGCGAGCAATCCGCTGGCGCTGTCGGTGATGACCATCGCCGGCGCGCTGTATCTGCTGTGGATGGGCATCAACATGCTGTGGAAACCGTCGACGCCACAGGCCGGCGAGCAGAAGGCGGACTCCTGGTCGAGCTGGGCGATCAAGGGCTTTTGCGTCAGCGGGCTGAATCCCAAGGTGTTCCTGCTGTTCCTGGCGTTGCTGCCGCAGTTCACCGATCCCCTGTCCAACTGGCCGCTGCCCGTGCAGATCATCGCCCTCGGCCTGCTGCACGCCGTGAGTTGCGCAATCATTTACCTGATGGTGGGTTTCGGCGCGCGCAGCGTTCTGCAAACCCGGCCTTCAGCGGCGCGGAACGTCAGCCGGCTGTCCGGCGCGGCGATGATCGCCATCGCCGTGGTGCTGTTGTCGGAACGGTTGATGGCCTGACGCGGTTGTATTGAGGGCACTCAGCCTTCCCTGGACAGCGGCACGTCGGGTCGGGATTTGGGGCCGTTGACGCCCCAGACCAACAGCCCGATGACCGGCACGAACACCACGAAGAGGACCCACATCATCTTGCTTTCGGCCCGCACGGTGCTGCCGATGATGCGCTTGATGGCCCAGATTTCCAGCAGCGCCAGCAGCACCGCCAGGGTGATCCACAAGTAGCCGTGTTCCATAAGACGTCTCCCGTTTGGCTGTTCACGTTAGGCGTGCCAGACGCGTCGGGGTTCATTCGGATTGTTGCCGGCGCGGGCTGCACACCGGCGCGACAAGATGTTCAAATGCCATCTCCCTGTCGCACGGAACCTGCCGATGCCACACCCCGCCGTGATCTTCGATGCCTTTGGCACCCTGCTGCATATCCGCCGCCCCCGGCATCCGTACCGCCGCCTGTTGAAGCTAGGCCAGGCGCAAGGTCGCAAGCCACAAGCGGATGACACACGCTGGCTGATGCAGACTCCGTTATCCCTGGAAGAAGCCGCCAACGCCCTCGGGATCGACGTCAGCCGTGAACAGCTGAGCGCGCTGCAGCAGTTGCTGAGCGATGAGCTGGCCAGCATCGAGGCCTACGCCGATGGCGTGCAGGCTGTCGCGCTGCTGCAGGATCAGGGCATTCGCGTGGCGGTCTGCTCGAACCTCGCCAGCCCTTACTGCGAAGCGGTCCAGCGCCTGTATCCGACGCTGGATGCCTACGCGTTCAGTTGCGAACTGGGGATGATGAAACCGGACGAGGCGATCTACCAGGCCACCTGCGAGCGGCTGGCATCGCCCGGTGAAACCAACTGGATGGTGGGCGATTCCCAGCGTTGCGATCGGGACGGCCCGCGGGCCTTCGGGCTACGCGGATTCTTCCTGGACCGTCACCACGGCAAGGGTGACTACCGCGAGCTGACCGCTTTCGCCCAGGACGTATTGCACGCCCTCAAGCAGGACGCCCGGTAACAGGCATGTCGGCCTGCGCCCGGGCCGGCTGCCTTCAGAAATTCAGGCAAATCTTGCCGAAGTGCTGGTTGCTCTCCTGATAACGGAACGCCTCGACGATCTGCTCCAGCTCGAACGCCTTGTCGATCACCGGACGCAGGCCGTTGGCGTCGATGGCGCGGATCATCGCCTGCTGCTGCGCACGACTGCCCACCAGCACGCCCTGCAGGCGGATCTGCCGCACCAGCGCCTGGACCAGCGGCAACTGCCCCGCCACCCCGGTGAGGATGCCGATCAGCGAGATATGCCCGCCGATGCGTACGGCGGTCATCGATTGTTCCAGAGTCGCCGGGCCGCCTACTTCGATCACATGATCGACGCCGCGGTTGTCAGTCAGCGCCCGCACCTTCTCGCCCCAGTTCGGGGTGCTGCGGTAGTTGATGACCTCGTCGGCACCAAGGGCCTTGAGCCGCTCCAGCTTTTCGTCGCTGGACGAGGTGGCGATCACCGTGGCGCCGGCCAGCTTGGCGAACTGCAGGGCGAAGATCGACACCCCGCCCGTGCCTTGCACCAACACCGTGTCACCGGGTTTGAGGGAATCGTCGGCCATCAGCGCGCGCCAGGCGGTCAGGCCGGCGGTGGTCAGGGTCGAGGCCTCGGCGTGGCTGAAGCCTTTGGGCGCGCGGGTGAACGAGGTCGCCCGTGCCGTCACCACTTCCCGCGCATAGCCGTCGATGCCATCGCCCGGCACCGTGGCGAAACCTTCCACCAGCGGTTCGCCATCCAGCCAGTCGGGGAAAAAGGTGCTGACCACCGAATCGCCCACGGCGAACTCGCTGACACCCGCGCCCACCGCGATCACCTCGCCGGCGCCGTCAGCCATGGGGATGCGTGGCGCGGTCGGACCCCACACGCCGCTGACCACTGCGAAGTCGTGGTAGTTGAGGGAGTTGGCGTGCAGGCGCACGGTGATCTCGCCCGCTGCCGGGGCGGCGGCGTCGCTGTTGCCGACGCCGACCTTGTCGTAACCGCCGCCGGGTTGAACGTAAATGGCCTTGCTCATGAGTTCTCCTGAATCCAGCCGATGCGAAGGGACAGTCAAGCAGTCTTGGCCCGAGTCCGACCGGGGTCAAGCGCGCCCGCTTGCAGAATCGACCAACAGACCACAATATTGCGACTAATTATCAATTACCTCTCGCCTTCGCCATGTCCACTTCCGAACACGCCGCCCTGCATGCCCTCTACAGCGAACACAATGGCTGGTTGAAAAACTGGCTCCGCGCCCGCCTGGGCAATGCCAGCGATGCCGCCGACCTGGCGCAGGACACCTTCATCCGCGTGCTCAACGCACGCAACGCCCAGACTATCCGCGAGCCGCGCAGTTATCTCGGCTCCATCGCCCACGCCCTGATGATCGACAAATTTCGCCGACGCGCCGTCGAACAGGCGTACCTCGCCGAACTGGCGGCGCGCCCGGAACGGGTGGTCGAATCGCCGGAGACTCGCGTGCTGATCCTCGAAACCCTGGTGGCGGTGGATACCCTGCTGGACGGCCTCGGCGAGCGCACCCGCAAAATTTTCCTCGCGGTGCAATTGGAAGGCCTGAGCTACAGCGCCGCCGCCAAGCGCGTCGGGGTGTCGCTGAACACCGTGAAGAAACACCTGGCCCGCGCCATGACCCACTGCCTGCTGCTCACGGAAGACTGACATGGCCCTGCCACTGGAATTGCACACCCTCGAAGCCGCCGCCAACTGGTACGTGCGGCTCAACGCCGGGACGCCCAACGACGCCTTGCTCAGGTCCTGGCAGGACTGGCTGGGACAGAACCCGGCCAACGCCCGGGCCTGGGCGCGGGTGGAAAAGGTCCAGGCGCAGATGGGCCGGCTGCCGGTGGAAGTCGCGCTGCCGACCCTCGCCGGGGTCCGCGCCCGCCGCCGTGCGGTGCTCAAGACCCTCGCGCTGCTGTTGGCCGCCGGTGCCAGCGGCTGGATCGCCCAGGACAGCGCACCCGCCCAGGCGCTGTTTGCCGGCGTGCGCACCGGCAAGGGCGAGCGGCGGCGGATCGAACTGGCCGACGGCAGCCTGTTGCAGGTCAACACCGACAGCGCGCTGGACATCGACTACGACGACCAGCAACGCCTGCTGCGCCTGCACAGCGGCGAAATCAGCGTGCAGACCGCCAGCGACCCACGCGGCCGGCCGTTCATCGTGCAGACCCGCGAAGGCCGCGTCCGCGCCCTCGGCACCCGCTTCTGCGTGCGCAGCGATGATGGCGTCAGCCGGGTCAGCGTGCAGCAGCACGCGGTGGAAATCCGCACGCACGGGCAACCGCAACAAAGCCTGCGCCTGGACGCCGGACAGAGCGTGCGCTTCGACCGCCAGCACATCGCCCCAGCCGGCGCCGCCGCGCCGGGAGCCGACGCCTGGACCCAGGGCATGCTCACGGTGATCGAGTGGCGCCTGGCCGACTTCGTCGCCGAATTGCGCCGCTACCGGCCCGGCGTGGTGCGCTGTGCTGAGGCGGTGGCGAACCTGCGCCTGTCCGGCGCGTTCCCCGTCGACGACACCGACACCCTGCTGGAAAACCTCGGTGCAGCGCTGCCGGTCAAGGTGCGTTACCTGACCCGCTACTGGGTCAGCATCGAAGCCGCCTGAAAAATAAATTCGCTGCGGGGGTGGCCATTTTTCGTCGGCAGCACGGCTACGGAATAACGCGGCGTTCAGAGGCGATGCCCGGCCCTTTGGGCGGGAACA
>NZ_JANLOA010000057.1:0-93657 GCF_025466035.1 Pseudomonas sp. 20P_3.2_Bac5
CAGGCGCGCCGTGGGGGGGGGTTTTTTTTGGGGGGGGGGGGGGGCCCCCCGAAGCGCCCCAAGAGGTTTAACTGACTGGCATTACCCCGCGCGCTGTCTTTTCCCACTGCCCTCCCGAACGACAACCCTGACGATGTCGGCCCTTCCCTGCGGCCGATGCGGAGACTTGCGATGAGTACTGATAATCCTCAACCGATCGATGCAGCCGTGGTCCCACGCTTTGCCGGAATTCCGACGTTCATGCGCCTGCCGGCGTTCGAGGACCCGGCGCAGGTGCGCATTGGTCTGGTCGGCGTGCCCTGGGATGGCGGCACCACCAACCGCGCCGGCGCCCGGCACGGGCCGCGGGAGGTGCGCAATATGTCGAGCCTGATGCGCAAGGTGCACCACGTGAGCCGGATCGCGCCGTATGACCTGGTGCGGGTCGGCGACCTGGGCGATGCGCCGGTCAATCCCATCGATCTGCTGGACTCGCTGAAGCAGATCGAGGGCTTTTTCAGCAAATTGCATCAGGCCGGCGTGGTGCCGTTGTCGGTGGGCGGCGACCATCTGGTGACGCTGCCGATCTTTCGCGCGCTGGCCCGTCATCGGCCGATCGGCATGGTGCATTTCGATGCGCACTCGGACACCAACGACCGTTACTTCGGCAACAACCCGTACACCCACGGCACGCCGTTTCGGCGGGCGATCGAAGAGGGTCTGCTGGACCCGCGCCGTACCGTACAGATCGGTATCCGCGGCTCGATCTATTCCGCCGAGGATGAAGCCTTCGCCGAGGAATGCGGGATCCGGGTGATTCATATGGAGGAGTTCAACGACCTCGGCGTGGCCGGCACCCTGGCCGAGGTGCGCCGGGTGGTGGGCGATGAACCGACCTACATCACCTTCGATGTGGATGTGCTCGACCCGGCTTTCGCTCCCGGCACCGGCACCCCGGAAATCGGTGGCATGACCACCCTGGACGCCCAGCACCTGATCCGTGGCCTGCGCGGCCTGAACCTGGTGGGCGCCGATGTGGTGGAAGTCTCGCCGCCGTTCGACTTCGGCGGCGCCACTGCGCTGGTGGGCGCGACCATGATGTTCGAGCTGCTGTGCATCCTCGCCGACGCGCTGGCCGAACGCCGCTGAACCCAGGAGAAGCCATCATGCGATTCAGCGAATTCATCGGTTACGACCGCCACGGCGACGTGCGCGAAATCGACACCACCCTGTCCAAGGGCCGCCTCGGCACCCTCAATGTCTGCGCCAACACCCTGGCGTTCAACGGCCCGGCGTGGGTGGGGGTATCGTCCATGCCGCTGCTCTACACCCTATCCGGCGAGTTGGCGCCGCTGTCGATCCTGGTGGCGTATTTCTTCCCGATGATGGTCATCGCCTTCAGCCTGATCTACCTGGTCCGCCGCGCCCCGGCGGCAGGCGGCGTGTTTGTGTTCAGCAAACGCTACCTGCACCCGGGCGCCGCGACCATCCTCGGCTGGACCTACGTGATCATGTGTTTCAGCGTCACCGCCATGTGCGCGCTGGTCGGGGCGCAGTACGCGCAGAACCTGCTGGGGCTGGACAGTTCGCCGGCCACCGGCCAGGTGGTCGCCAGCGTCCTCTTGCTGGTGTTCATGGTGCTCAACCTGCGCGGTGTTGAGGCCACGGCCAAGGTCGCCGTGTGCCTGCTGGCGCTGGAGTTGACGGTGCTGCTGGGCCTCGGCCTGGCGGGGATCATCGATCCAAAGGTGCCGGACGTGGGCATTCTCAGTTCCTACCTGCCGACCTCCCTGGACAGTTTCTGGACGGCCATCGGCCCGGGCATGCTGTTCGGCATGTGGATGCTCGCCCAGTTCGATTCCTCGATCAATTTCATCGAGGAAGCCCGCACCCCGGTGCGCACCATCCAGCGCTCGTTCCTGCTCACGCTGACGGCGATGCTGGTGATCTATTCGATCGCCGCGATCGGCTGGAAGATGGCGGTGCCCGCCAGCACCCTGGCCGGTCTGTTCGCCGACAGCGCCCAGGCGATCGGCAGCATCGCCCGGCTGTACCTGCCGGAATGGCTGCTGTGGCTGCCGGTACTGGTGATCATCACCTCGGCCTGCAACTGCCTGAACATCTCGCTGAATGCCGGAGTCCGCGCCGGTTACCGGATGAGCCGCGAAGGCGACCTGCCGGCGCCGCTGGAACGCCTCAATCGGCGCCAGGTGCCGGCACGGTTGACCATCATCGGCACCCTGTGCGGGCTGGCGATGGTCTGGGCGAAACCGGTCAGCGAGCTGCAGTGGTACTACGACGTGGTGTCGATCACCATGATGATTTCCTACGCCACCCTGCTGCTCTCCTTCATCCGCGCGGTGTTCCGCGAACAGGCCTTCAGCCGCGCGGTACTGATGTCCGCCCTGCCGGCCCTGGCCCTGTTGACCCTGCTGTATATCGCCTGGACCGCCGGCACCCAGCCCGCCGACCCGGCCTACCTCTATCACGTCTGGTATTGCGGCGCGGTGATCATCGCCAGCGGCGCCGCCGTGCTGCTCTACAACCGCCTGCGTCGCCGGGCGCCTTCGACGAGGATTGTCTCCCCATGATCATGTGGCCCGATCGCAAACGCTTCGCCGTCACCCTGAGTTTCGACCTCGACGCCGAAACCGCCTGGGATACCTCCAGCCTCGATGGGCGGCGCCTGACCCTGCTGTCGATGGGCGCCTACTGCCGCCGCGTGGGGGTGCCGCGCATTCTCGAACTGCTCGCCCGTCACGATATCCGCGCGCAGTTCTACATCCCGGCGCGGGTGGCCGAGATGGACCCGAACGTGGTCCGCGGCATCGCCGACGCCGGTCACGGCATCGGCTGCCACGGTTACTTCCACGAGCGCACCGACGAACAGACGCCCGCGCAAAACCGGCAAATCCTCGAAGACAGCAAGCGCCTGCTGGAACGCACCATCGGCCGCGAAGTGAGCCACTACCGCGCACCGACCTGGGAAATCACCCCGGATGTGGTCGAGGCGCTGGTGGAGCTTGGCTTCAAGAGCGACAGCAGCCTGATGGGCGACGACCGTCCTTATCTGGTGGGCGGCGAGCCTGGCCAGTTGCTGGAACTGCCGGTGAGCTGGGTGCTGGATGACTGGGAGCAGTTCGCCTATTCCGCCGAGCCGGCCATGGGCGGCGTGATCGAAACGCCGGACAAGGTCTTCGAGCTGTGGCGCGCCGAAGTCGACGGCATGCGCGCCTACGGCGGGCATTTCATGTTGACCATGCACCCGCAACTGATCGGCCGGCCCTCGCGAATGCTCATGCTGGAACGGCTGATCGAGTACATCAAAGGCTTCGACGACGCCTGGTGGTGCACCCCGGACGACGTCCACGGCCAGTGGCGCAGCGGCGCCCTCGACCTTCCCCTTTACCCTTATTGAGAGGCAACGCCATGCACGTTCTCGTCACCGGCAGCAACGGGTTTCTCGGCCAGGAAGTGGTGCGCCAGTTGCTGGAGCAAGGCCACAGCGTCAGCGGTTTCGACCGCAGTGCCCCGCGCGAGGCACCCGCCCATCCATTCCACCAGGGCGACCTGGTGGAGCTCGCCAACCTGATCGACACCGGCAACGCCACGCGCTTCGACGCGATCATCCACACCGCGGCGATCTCCCACCCGGTGGACTCCCGCGACATTCCGCTGCAGACCGTACTGACCAACGCCCTGGGCACCACCCATGTGTTGGAGATGGCGCGGCTGTTCGGCATTCCCCGGGTGGTCAACCTCAGTTCCGAGTGCGCCTACGGGCACAACCAGGACATGGGCGTGATCGACGAATCGGCGCCGCTGAACCCGACCACGCCTTACGGCTGCACCAAGGTCTTCACCGAAAAGCTCGGCCAGGTCTACAGCGACCTCTACGGCGTCAGCGTGGTGTCGCTGCGTCCGGGCTGGATCTACGGCCCCGGCCAGTTCATGCAGTGCTACCTGAAAAGCCTGCTGCGCGCGGCCATCGACGGCGAACCGCTGCAGGAGCCCACGGGCGGTGACTACCGCCTGCAATACGTGCATGTCAGCGATGTCGCGGCCGCTTGCCTGCTGGCGATGACGGTCGACGACAGCCAGCTCGAACAGCGCGTGTTCAACGTCACCGCTGGCGAGCAGGAGCGTTACGCCGATGTCGCCGAGCGCGTGCGCCGGCTCTATCCCGCCGCGCGAATCAACATCGGCGCAGGCGGCATCGACGTTCTCGACGACAACGCCCAGTTCGATATCGGCGCCGCCCGCCGGCAACTCGGCTATCGCCCCGCCTACCTGCTGAGCGACGGCCTTGCCACCTACGCGCACTGGCTGGAAAACCACCCTTACTGATCCGGAGCCTCACGCATGAAGACTTTTCTGGTAACCGGTGCCGCCAACGGCATCGGCCGAGCGGTTGTCCTGGCCCTGGCTGAACAGGGTGACCTCGCGCTGCTCAATGACCTCGGCGACAGCCCGGCGCTGGCCGCGCTGGTGACGCACCTGCACGCGGCCGGTGTCGAAACGCGGGTGGTGCTCGGCGATGTCTCGGCGCCGGAGACGGCGCGCGAGGCGTTCAGCGGCCTTGAGCGCCTGGACGTACTGGTCAACAACGCCGGCATTCTCAACGAAGCGCCGATCACCGAGATGACCTTCGAACAGTGGGACCAGATGATCCGCGTCCACCTCTATGGCAGCTTTCTCTTCGCCCAGCAGGCGGCGCGGCTGATGACCCGGCAAGGCAGCGGCGCCATCGTCAATATCGCCTCCGACCTCGGCCAACTCGGTTGCGCCAATCTTTGCCATTACTCGGCGGCAAAGGGTGGCATCATCGCCTTCACCAAGGCCCTGGCGAGGGAGCTGGCGGCGCACGGCGTGCGGGTCAACGCGGTGGCGCCGGGCGGCACGCTGACGCCGATGGTGGAACGGCTCGGGCCGGACTACATTCGCGAGGAATCCGCGCGCTACCCCTTGCAGCGCCTGGGCACGGCCGAGGAAATTGCCGCGACCGTGGCCTTCCTGGCCTCGGCGCAGGCCAGTTTCACCACCGGCCAGGTGCTCGGGGTCAACGGTGGTGGTGTGATGAACGGCTGAGGCGTCGCGGCAAGGCTGCCCGGCGCCGCCAGTGCAATCCGACAGTGACGAGGCAGCCATGCTGGGAAACCTGAACGACATCGACCTGCGCATGCTGCGCACCTTCTGCACCATCGTTGAGGCGGGCGGCTTCACCGCCGCCCAGGTCAGGCTGAACATGAGCCTGCCGCGCCTCAGCGTGGTGGTCCGCGACCTGGAAATCCGCGTCGGCTACTCGCTGTGCAAGCGCGGCAAAGCCGGCTTCCAGCTTACCGACGAGGGCCTGGCCACCTACAGCGCGGCCCAGGAACTGTTCGCCGACATCGAGCGCTTCCGGCAGACGACCGTCGAAGTCAACGGCCGCACCCAGGAGCACCTGCGCATCGGCACCGTCGACAGCCTCGCGAGCATGCCCGACAGCCCGCTGCCCGCGGCCATCGCCCGGTTTCGCCCGGACAACGCGCGGGTGCGCCTGCAATTGCACGTGATGCGCCCGGACGAGCTGGAACAAGCGGTGCTGGAAGAGCGCCTGCACCTCGCCATCGGCGCCTTCCACCATCGGCTGTCGGGGCTGGATTACCGCGACCTGTTCGAAGAAGAGCAGAACCTCTATTGCAGCCGCGAACACCCGTTCTTCAACCGCGCCGACGACAGCCTGGGCATCGAGGAAATCAGCAGCGCGGACTATGTCGACCGTGGCTATGTCGCGGAAAACCGTCGCCCTTACGAGCTGCGTTTCAGCAACATGATCAGCGCCTTCTCCATGGAAGCCATCGCCCTGCTGGTGTTTTCCGGCACCTACATCGGCTACCTGCCGACCCATTACGCCCGGCAATGGGTGGACCAGGGCCGGCTGCGGGCGATCCTGCCGCAGCGGCTGTCTTACGCCTCGGCGTTCCATTGCATCACCCGCCAGGGGCTGGAGATCCCGCCGGGCCTGGGCAACTTCCTCAAGGCGATGAACCTGTCCGGCGCTTAGCGCGCGGCCCAGGCGTTGAAACGCTCCTCAAGTTCCTCGCCGTGATCCACCCAGAACGTCGAGTCCACCAGCAGGCCTTTGTCCATATTGGCCGGCGCGGTCGGCAACTGGGTCTGGATGGCCTCCGGCAGGTGCGACACCGTCTGCTTGTTGACCGGCCCATAAGGGATGTTCATCGAGAAGGTTTTCTGGTTGTCGGCCTGGCTGGCGAACACGATAAAGCGCTCGGCCAGGGCCTTGTTCGGCGAGCCGCGGACGATGGCCCAGTGGTCCGGGTCATACAGCCCGCCGTTCCAGACGATGCCGAGGTTGGTGCCCTCTTTCTGCGCCACGGCGATGCGGCCGTTGTAGGCGGCGGACATCACCACGTCATTGGCCGCCAGCCATTGCGGCGGCTGGGCGCCGGCTTCCCACCACTGGATGTAGGGTTTGAGCTGATCGAGCTTGGCGAAGGCGCGGGCCACGCCGGCGGGGGTAGAGAGGACTTTATAGAGATCGTCGCGGGCGACACCGTCGGCCAGGAGCGCGGCTTCCAGGGTGTATTTGGCGCCCTTGCGCAGGCCGCGTTTGCCGGGGAAGCGCTGCACGTCCCAGAAGTCCGCCCAGGACGCCGGCGGGGTGTCGAGCTTGGTCGCGTTGTAGGCCAGCACCATCGACCACACGTAGCTGGCGACGCCGCACTCACTGACGGTATTGGCGATGTAGTTGTCACCGCTGCCCAGCAGGGCCGGATCGAGCCGCTCGAACAGCCCTTCCTCGCAACCGCGCAGCAGTTCCGGGCTTTCCACTTCGACGATGTCCCAGGAAATCTGTCCGACGCTGACCATGGCTTTGACCTTGGACAATTCGCCGTTGTAGTCGCCGGCCACCACCTTCCCCGCCCCGCTCTGCTCGAACGGTTTGAAATAGGCCTGGTCCTGCGCCGCCTTGGTGGCGCCGCCGAAGGAAATGATGGTCAGCCGGTCGGACGCCGCCATGGCCTGGTTTCCCGCCAGCAGCGCTACCGCTGCGACGATGCACGCACGCAAATTCAAAGACATTGAAACACCCTCCCTACGCTCAAGATGAATGCCGGGGCCGGTATGAAATTCCGGGCGCACGCCGACGGCGTTCGCGGGTTTCATGACCCCGACACGGTTGCAACACGACAGTCTTAAAAGGGCAGTAAGGCGGGTGCGCGATCGTTCTTGTGGATGCGGTCGTGGGATTGCCGCGAAGTTCGACACCTGCCAGAGAGCGAATCAGTTGGCCGCTCATTGTCGATCGCCGAAGCGATCACTTGTTATTGGCTTGACCCGATAATGCGTCAGTTGGGCCGGCAGGCAAATTATGAAAATTGTTATCGCTGGGCATGAAAAAGCTTTGCAGGCAAATGCCGTGGTGATGCGCAACCTGTAGGAGCGGCTTTAGCCGCTCCTACAGGTTCATCCGCGTCGGCTGTCAGATGTGTTCGGCGGGCATTACAGATCAAGCACCAGGCAGCCACTTCTGGCGCGTGAACAGCACGGCGTGAACTGGTCGTTACGCGCCCGTTCCTCGGCGGTGAGGAACTGGTCGCGGTGGTCCGGCTCGCCGTCGAGCACGCGGGTCAGGCAGGTGCCGCAGATGCCTTGTTCGCACGCCACCGGGATGATGATCCCGGCCTCGTCCAGCACGCGGGTGATCGACTGGTCCGCGGGCACCGCGAACACTTGTCCGGTGCTGTGGATGCGCACTTCGAAGGCGTCGTCCTCGGCCTTGGCCACCGGCGCGGCGCCAAAATACTCGCGGTGCAGCCGCGCCTCGTCCCAGCCCGCCGCCCGCGCGCCGGACAGCACATGCTCCATGAAGCCGCCCGGGCCGCAGACATACAACTGGCTGTCGCCGGGTTCCGCTTCCAGCACAGCCTGCAGATTCAATCGCTGTGCCGCCGCGCCGTCATCGAAGTGCAGTTGCACCTGCGCGGCGAACGGCATAGCCCGCAGCCGCTCGACGAACGCCGCGCTGTCCGGCGAGCGGGCGCAATAGTGCAACACAAAGTCGCCGCCCTGCCGCGCCAGGCTCTGGGCCATGGCCAGGATCGGCGTGATGCCGATACCACCGGCAAACAGGATCGAACGCCTGGCCGGCTGCAACGGGAACAGATTGCGCGGCTCGCCGACCGTGATCACCTGGCCGACTTTGAGCAACTGGTGCACCGCGCTGGAACCACCACGGGACGCGGGGTCACGCAGCACGCCGATGCAGTAGCGCATGCGTTCGTGCGGGCTGTTCCACAGTGAATACTGGCGAATCAGGCCGTTGGGCAAGTGCACGTCGATATGCGCGCCAGCATCGAACGCGGGCAGTTCGGCGCCGCTGACGCTGGCCAGTTCCAGGCTGAGGATGTCGCGGGCGACCAGGCGCATCGCCTTGATCTGCACGTCCATCACGATGCACTCCGGGCAATCACCGGCGCTGCCGTCGCCTGCTCGGCGGCGATGATCCGCTCGATGATGCGCCGCGACTGCACCCCGCCGGCATCGATATTGAGCTTGAGCAGCGCGCGCTGCGGGTATTCCAGCAGGTTGCGCTGCTGGCGCTCGAGCATCTCCAGGTCTTCGGCGAAGATCTTGCCCTGGCCGACGCGGATGGTTTCGGTGAGGTCCGGGTCATCGGCCTTGAAGTTGCGCGCCATGCCCCAGAAGTACCAGATCGAGGTGTCGCTCTCGGGGGTGATGAAATCGACCACGATGCTGCCGGCCTTGAGCGCGGCCGGTGCGTCGTAGCCACCGCTGCCGGCATGGGCGACGCCGACTTCGATCAGCACATGGCTCGGCGGGCTGAAACGGCAGATCTGCCAGCGGTCCACCGGCACGTCATCGGCCAGGCCGTTGCCGCGCAGCGCCGCCTGCCAGAACGGCGGCGGCAGGATGTTTTCCATGAAGCGGCTGGTCACCACCGTGTCGCCTTCGACGCGGGTGCTCACCGGGGCTTCGTCGATTTCCTTCTGGCCGATGCTCGACGCATGCACGTAGGTCTCGTGGGTGAGGTCCATCAGGTTGTCGATCATCAGCCGGTAGTCGCAGGCGATGTGGTACAGCCCGCCGCCATAGGCCCAGTCGGGGCTCTCGGCCCAGTGCAGGTGAGGAATCAGCGCGGTATCGGCCAGCCCCGGCTCACCCGGCCAGACCCAGATGAAGCCGTGGCGCTCTTGCACCGGAAAGCTGCGAATGGCCGGAAAGCCCTGCACCCGCTGGCAGGGCATCGCGGCGGTCTTGCCGTCGCAGTCCATCACCAGGCCGTGATAACCGCAGACCAGTTTGCCGTCGCGGACGAAGCCCAGCGACAGCGGCGCGCCGCGGTGGGGGCAGAAGTCTTCCACCGCCGCCACCTGCTGCTGGTGGCCACGGTAAAACACCATGTTCTCGTTGCAGATTTTGCGCCCCAACGGCTTGGTGGCGATTTCATCAGGCGTGCAGGCGACGTACCAGGCGTTCTTCGGATGCATGGGTGTGGCTCGTTTTGTTGTTGTGATGGATCCAGAGATTGAATATTCGGCGGAAAAAACACAACAAAACAGCAGTTACTGGATCCAATAACAGTTCGATAATCGCACGGCATTTGCCGCGGACCTCCCTTCGCAGCCGCGCACAAAGCGGGTAAAGTCCCGCGCTGGAAAGCCTTTGGCCCGTGGAGTCGCCTGTGAGTGGATCTGGACAGCGTGTATTGAACCTGCTTCGCAGGATGATCCTCGACGGGCGCTTCGCCCCCGGCGAGCGGATCGCCGAAATTCCCACCGCCGAATTGTTGGAAGTCTCGCGGATGCCGGTGCGCATGGCGTTCCGCGCGCTGGAGCAGGAAGGTCTGCTGGTACGCCAGGGTGCGCGGGGGTTCGCGATCAAGCAGGTCACCGCGCAAACGCTGTCCGACGCGGTGGAAGTGCGCGCGGTGCTGGAAGGCCTGGCGGCGCGTCAGGCGGCGGAAAACGGGCTGTCGAAAGCCGCCCGCGCGGTGTTGCAGGAGTGCCTGGAACAGGCCGACCAGCTGTTCGAAAAAGGCCACGTCACCGAAGACGACCTGGCGGCCTACCACGACATCAACAAGCGCTTCCACCAGACCATCATCGAGGCCAGCGGCAACGGCGCGGTGGCCGAAGCCTTGTCGCGCAACGAGCACCTGCCGTTCGCCTCGGTCAGTTCGATTGCCGTGGACCGCAACAACCTCGACCAGGAATTCCGCCGCTTCAACTTCGCCAACATGCAGCACCACATGATCGTCGATGCCCTGCTGGCCGGGCAGAGCGCCCGCGCCGAAGCGATCATGCGCGAGCACGCCAACGTCACCATCCGCTACATGAAAATCTTCAGCGGGCCGCGCCAGGACGGGCTGAAAATCATCCAGTAGAAATGCCCTTCACGCATATTCATCGCTAAAAAATATGCGCCTTGTTATTAACAAAGCACCAACGGATATTTCACAAGCAGGCCGCTTGCCCCTACCGTGTTCGCCATCCCTTCCCGTGATGAAGAACGCCTGCCATGTCCAACGCCGCCACCACCGACCTGCTGCAACAACGCTACGGCGAGCAGCATGCTGCCAATGCCCTGAACAACCCGGTGATCGATCACCTGCTCAATCACCGCAGCGTGCGCAGCTACAGCGACCGCGCACTGCCCGACGGCACCCTGGAAACCCTGATCGCCGCCGCCCAGTCGGCGGCCACCTCGTCCAACCTGCAGGCCTGGAGCGTCATCGAGGTTCGTGACCCGGCACGCCGCGCGCGCCTGGCCAAACTGGCCAACAACCAGCGGCATATCGAGCAGGCGCCGCTGTTCCTGATCTGGCTGGCGGACTTCTCCCGCGCCCAGCGCATCGCCACCCGGAACGACACCGAACTGCGCGCCCCGGCCTACCTCGACAGCCTGTTGGTGGGCAGCGTCGATGCGGCCCTGGCGGCGCAGAACGCGGTGGTCGCCGCCGAGGCGCTGGGCCTGGGCACCGTCTACATCGGCGCGCTGCGCAATGACCTGCAAGCGGTGGTGGATGAGCTGCAACTGCCGCCGCTGGTCTATCCGGTGTTCGGCCTGTGCGTGGGCTACGCCGCCACTGACAGCGCCATCAAGCCGCGACTGCCGCAGGCGGTGACGCTGCACCACGAAACCTACCAGGTCAATGCGGCCCAGGAACAACGCCTGATCGGCGACTACGAAGCACTCGCTGCCGCGTTCAGCCGGGCCCAGGGCCAGAACACGCCAGGCTGGAGTGAACAGGTGATCAACCGCCTGAAAGACGAGTCGGCCCTGCATGGCCGCGAGCGCATCGGCAAGGTCCTCAACGACCAGCAACTGGCGCTGCGCTGAGCCGTACGCCCTGACCCTCTTGCATGGAAGTCCGCCCTGAACAGCATCGCCCAACCGACACACACCGAACGGCAAGCTGACCCTGCCCCGCCACCGGGCAACGACGCCACACCCGAGGGGACCTTCCAGCGCAAGGTGCCGATGATCATCGGCTGCGCGCTGTTCATGGAACTGCTCGATTCCACCGCCGTGCTCACCGCGCTGCCGCAACTCGCGGCGGACTTCGGCGAGCCCAGCGTGCGCATGAACCTGGTGGTCACCCTGTACCTGCTGGCGGTGGCGATGTTCATTCCGCTCAGCGGCTGGCTGGCCGAACGGCTCGGGCCGCGGCGGGTATTTATCGCCTCGATCCTGTTGTTCGTTCTGAGTTCGCTGGCCTGCGCCGCCTCCAATGCCCTCTGGCAACTGGCGCTGGCGCGGTTTTTCCAGGGCATGGCCGGCGCGCTGATGGTGCCGGTGGGCCAGGTGATCCTGCTGCGCTGGTCGAGCAAAGGCGATCTGCTGCGGGCCATGGCCTACCTGACCATGCCCGCCCTGCTCGGCCCGGTGTTCGGGCCGCCACTGGGCGGCATGCTGGTGACCTGGCTGTCGTGGCACTGGATCTTCCTGCTCAACCTGCCCATCGGCCTGCTGGGGATTTACCTGGTGCTGCGCCATGTGCCGAACTATCCCGGCCAGGCCAGCCAGACCCTCGACCTGCGCGGTTTCCTGCTCGGCAGCCCGGCCCTGGCCTGCCTGGTGCTGGCCTTCGAAACCCTTGGCCACGGTTCGCTGAACCGGACCTGGTCGTGCCTGCTATTGGCGATCGGCGTACTGTTCGCCGGCCTTTACGTGCGCCATGCGCGGCGCGCCAAAGCGCCGTTGCTCGACCTGTCTCTGCTACGCATCGCCAGCTTCGGCCTGGTGCTCAACGGCGGTTTTCTGTTTCGCCTGGGCGCTGCGGCGCTGCCGTTCCTGTTGGTCCTGCTGTTTCAGGTCGGCTATGGGCTGAGCGCCCTGGAGGCGGGCTTGATGACCTTTGCCGGTGGCGCCGGCGCGCTGCTGATCAAGTTCATTTCGGTGCCGCTGGCGCGGCGTTTCGGCTTTCGCCGCCTGCTGGTCTACAACACCCTGCTGGCCAGCCTGTCGATGGCGGCCTGCGCCCTGCTGAGCGCCGACACCGCGCCGCTGCTGGTGATGCTGATGCTGTTCGCCGGCGGGCTGTCGCGGTCGTTGCAGATGACGGCGATGGGCGCCCTGACCTACGCCGATATCCCCGCCGAACGCTCCAGCAGCGCCGCCACCCTGTCGGCCACCAGCGTGCAGATCAGCATGAGCCTGGCGGTCTGCGTGGCCGCCATGCTGCTCGGTCTGATCCAGATGCTCGGCGGTCACGCCCAGCCCAGCGCCGGTGATATCCAGCTCACGTTGTTGGCGATGAGCCTGATCTGCCTGGCGTCGGTCCTGGTGTTCCGCCGGCTGGAGGGTGACTGAGCGCCGTCAGTAGCGCCGCGTACTCATCAACTCGTCCAGCACCCGGTTCGGCACGCGGAACGGAATCGCCGCATGGTCCTCGCCCGCCTCGATCTGGAAATCGCTGCGCAGGCCGTACTGCGAGAGGTTTTCCAGACGCATTTGCAGCGAGCGGACATCCTGGATTTCCTGCGGCATTTCCCGGTCGCCGGCGATCAGGGTCAGGCTGCGGTGGATCAGGTCCAGCTTGCCGGCGTGGGCCTGGCGGGTGAACGCCCGCTCGTGGGCCAGCAGGTAGCGATCCTGCCACCACAGGCTCGGGCTGATGGCGACGTAGTGCTGGAACAGCGCCGGACGGGTGAACAGCGTGTAAATGCCGAACATCCCGCCGAACGAATGCCCGACCAGGCTGCGTTGGTCCTGGTCCACCTTGAAGCGCTCGTTGACCTTGGGCATCAGGCGCTTTTCGATGAAGTCGAGGAACACGTCCTGGCCACCCTGCGGCGGCTCGTTGCGCTCCGCCGGGGCTGGCGGCGACAGGTCGTAGGCGCGACGGACGAAGTCCAGCGGCGTATCGCTCGGATAGCCGATGCCCACCAGAATCGCCCCGCGCAAGCGATCCTGCGCCCGCTTGGCGGCATGGAACGCCGGGAAATAGGCGTTGCCGTCGAGCAGATAGATCACCGGATAGCCGCCGGTCCAGGGCACCTCGCCTTCCGGCAGGCTGATCATGATCCGGTACTCGCGGCCTTCGGCACTCTTCATCAGCCATTGCTCGGTGCCGTCCAGCGTCACCGGGTCGGCCTTGGCCAACGAGGCGGCGGCCAGCAAACAGGCGCCGGCCATTTTCAGAATTGACTTGAACATGCGCTTCCCTCCCCTTACCAGCGGTAGCTCAGGCTGGTGACCACGCTGCGCGCTTCACCGCGGTAGCAGTAACCGTCCTGGCAGTTGATGAAGCGCTCGTCGAACAGGTTGCGCGCGTTGACGCCCAGGCGCACACCGTCCAGGCCGCCGCCGAAGTCGTAATGAATGCCGGCGTCGACCAGGGTGTAGGCCTCGTTCTTCACTTCGTTGCTCGGGTCGCCGTAGGTGCTGCCGGTGTAGCGCACGCCGCCGGAGAGACCCAGGCCGAACGGCAGCTTGTAGTCCAGCCACAGCGACGCGAGGTGGCGTGGCACATTTTTCGGCACCTTGCCCTGGTCGCCATTGTTGCCACGGGTGACTTCGGCGTCGTTGAAGCTGTAGCTGGCGGTCATGCGCAGGTGCTCGCCGAGGTCAGACACGGCTTCCAGCTCCAGGCCACGGGAAACTTGCTCGCCGGTCTGCACGTTGTTCAACGGATTGAGCAGATCGCGGGTCTGCACGTTGCTCTGGGTCAGGTGATAGAGCGACCCGGTCAGCAACGTGCTGCTGCCCGGCGGCTGGTATTTCAAGCCGATTTCGTACTGCTCGCCTTCGGTGGGCTTGTAGGGCTGGCCGCTGGCGTTGTTGCCGGTCACCGGCAGGAACGACTGCGCGTAGCTGGCGTAAGGCGCCAGGCCGTTGTCGAACAGATAGAGCACGCCCGCCTGCCAGGTGGTGGCCGAATCGCTGGTCTTGCTGTTGATACCGGTCAGGTTGTCGTCGCGGCGCACATGCACCCAATCGCGGCGCAGGCCGGCGGACAGGCGCCAGCGGTCCAGCTCGATCTGGTCCTGCACATAGAGGCCGCTGCGTTGCTCGATGCCGTCCTGGTCGGCGAGCGCGTCGGTGGGGCGGGTCACCGGCTGGTGATAGTCCGGCGCCCAGCGGTCGATGCTCGGCGCCGCGCCCCAGGCGTACAGCAGCGAAGTGTCCAGCCAGGCGTAATCCACGCCGCTGATCAGGGTGTGCTGCACGTCGCCGGTGGCGAAGCGGCTGACCAGCCGAGTGTCGGTGGTCACCGAGCGCATGTCTTCGTAGAGCCCCACCGCGTAACGGTCGAGGGTGTGGCCGTCACTGGAGCCGGTGGGCTGCAGGTACTGGTTGGTGGTGCCGACCTCGCCGTAGCGCAGGTTCTGCTGGAGGCTGAAGGTTTCGTTGAAGGCGTGCTCGAACTCGTAGCCGAAGGTCCACTGCCGCTGGTGGAGCTTGTCGTAGTACTCGTCGCCCTGCCAAAAGTTGGTGAGGTGATCGCCTTCCTGATAGAGCATCGGCGAGGCGGCGGTCTGGCGCTCCTGGTACTGCGCCAGCAGGGTCAGGCTGGTGTCGGAATCGATCTGCCAGCTCAACGACGGCGCCAGCAGGCGCGACTGGTTGTCCATCTGCTCGACCGAGTAGCCGGAATCGCGGTACAGGCCAACGGTGCGGAACAGCACATCGCCCGCCTCGTCGAGCTTGCCGCCGATGTCGAACTGGCCTTGCTCGTGACCGTAATTGCCACCCTGCACCTGCACCTCGTTCCTGGCCAGCAGGCTCGGCCGCTTGCTCACCCGGTTGACCATGCCGCCGGGGCTGATCTGCCCGTACAGCACCGAGGCCGGACCCTTTAGCACTTCGATGCGCTCCAGGTTGTACGCCTCGGTGGAATACAACGACAGCCAGCCGCTGCCCGGCTGGCGCAGGCCGTCGAGGAAGTCGGCGGCAATGGTGGTCTCGAAGCCGCGCACCTGGATGTTGTCGAAACGCGGGTCCAGGCCCGAACTGCCAACCCGCACACCGGCGGCATAGGCCACGGCGTCCTCGACCTTGTTGACCTTGCGGTCGGCGATCTGCTCGGCGGTCACCACGCTGATGCTCTGGGCGGTTTCGAGGATCGGCCGGTCGCTCTTGGTGGCGCTGCTGGCATTGCTGGCGAAGTAGCCCGGCACCGGGGCAAAGGCGCTTTGCAGCGCGGTGGTCTCGATGCTGGTGGGCGCCAGTTGCAGGCTGGCATCGGCGTCGCGCAGCACCACATAGCCGGAAGCGGTCTTGTGGGCGACCAGGCCGCTGCCCTTGAGCAGGGTCGCCAGGCCGTCTTCCAGCGAGCCGCCTTGCGTCAGGCCCGCGGTGTTGAGGCCGCGCACGTCTTGCGGCGAGTACGACAGGATGATCCCCGCCCGCTCGGCAAAGGTACTCAACGCCGCGCCCAGCGGACCGGCCGCGATGGCCGGGGCGACCGTGGCCGGCGCCGCGGTTTGCGCCAGCACGGGCAGGCTGGCGACGCCGCCGCCCAGGGCGATCGCCAGGCACACGGCGCGGGGCAGATGACGGGGCTGGAACGGCAATGGCTGGGGTCGGGCAGAACGCATGACGGAGTCCAAATGAGGGAGTGATCTTCCCTAACCGGACGAGTCCTTGAAGTCCGACAGAAATTTTCCGGTTTTTTTAAACGGCGACCACGCGCACCCACCAGCGGGTGCGTTCGACCACCTTCACCGGCAGCAAATGGGTGATGTTGTCCAGCATCGACGCTGGCTCGTCCAGGCGAAACACCCCGGACAGGCGCAGGTCCGCCACCGCCGCGTCACAGCCCAGCCAACCCTGGCGATAGCGCCCGGCTTCGGCGAGGAAGTCGGCCAGGCGGATGTCGCTGACCACCAGCAGGCCGCGGGTCCAGGCGAACGGGTCGAAGGCGCCCTTGTCCAGCGCGGTCATGCTGGTCGCCGAGACGCCTAGCCCCTCGCCCGCGCGCAACAGGCGTTGCCCGGCGGCGGCGGAGACCTGGACCTCGCCCCGGTCGACGCGGATCTCGCTGTAGCCGTCGCGCTCGCGCAACAGCACCCGCGCATCCTGCCCGGTGCACTGGGCAAAGCGGCAGCGCGCCCGCCAATGCGCGCCTTCCACCAGCACCTCGCCGGAGCGCAGCAGCAGTTCGCCGCCCTGCACGTCGGCCGAACTGTCGGTGTTGAGCACAATCTCGGCACCGTTGCCCAGGCCGACCCGGCGACGCTCGCCCGTGAAGGTCGCGTAGTCGGCGCGCCAGCCCGGAGGCGAACTGACCGCCACCAGCGCCGTACCGCCGACCAGCAGGCCAAGCAGCTTCAACGTGCGGCGACGGCCGACGTCGGCTTCGGCGCGGCGCAGCAGCGGGATGGTCTGCCCGGCGTCGGGCAACTGGCTGGCCTGGAACAGCCCGGCCATCTGCTGCAGGCGTTGCCAGGCCAGTTGGTGCCGGGGATCGCGGCGCAGCCAGTCCTGCAACTGCTCGTTCAATTCGTGGTTGCCTGCATTGCCGCGCAGGCGCATCTGCCACTCGATGGCCTTGTGCACGATGGCTTGCGGAACTGGCTGACCGGACGCGCTCATGACGCGTCCTCGAAGCACACCTGATAGCAGTGCCACAGGGCGCTGGCGACATGGCGCTCGACCGTGCGGCTGGAGACGCCCAGTTGCCGCGCAACCTGGTCGTGGGTCAGGCCGCCGAGCTGGTACAGCAGAAAGGCTTCGCGCACCGCAGGCTTCAGGCCATCCAGCAGACGGGCGATGCGCTCAAGGCATTGCAAGGCTTCATGGCGCACGTCCGGCGCGGGATGACTGGCTTCCGGCAACTGCGCCAGGGCTTCGAGATACGCCCGCTCCAGCGCGTCGCGGCGCCAGTGATCGATCACCAGCCCGCGGGCGATACGCGCCAGCAAGGCCCGCGGCGCCCGGTCACTGACCGGCTGACCGCGCACCAACAGGCGCACGAAGGTGTCCTGGGCGAGGTCCGCCGCCTGCTGCGAACACCCGACCGAACGCCGCAGCCAGCCATTCAGCCAGCCGTGGTGAGTGCCATAGAGCACCTCGAAAGGAACGATCGAATCCGCTTCATGTAGCGACATGCCAAACCCCGCAGCAGGAAAACGCCACGGGTTGGCGTGGCGAACGCGGGCACATTAATAGCGAATCATTCTTATTTCAACTTTTTACAATCGTTACCCGCCAGACGTATTGCCGCAGTGCCCGGCGATGGGTCCAGGTCACGATAATGATTTTTTCAAGGGCCCACCGGGTCGATCACCTGGGTCAACAGGTGGTCATGCCCCTCGACATGCCAGTTGGCCCAGATACGGTGCTTCGAGTCCGGGATCAGGCTCAGCCAGTTGCGTTCCGGCACCAGGTAGTGGCCCTTGAAGCCGATCGGCAGCATCCGGGCGCTGACGCCGTATTCGATGGTTTCCTGGCCAGCGCCGAATTTTTCCATGAAGTACACCGCCACTGCCGGCGGCGGTGTATGGACGATGCCGGTCGAGACCAACTGGAAAATCACCCCGGCACCGTTGCCGTGCTGTGGCAGGCTGGATTCAATCACCGCGGCCGCGGCGACGTGCACATCACCGGAAATGATGGTGACCCGGGTGCCCAGCGCAGAGAAGTTGAGCAGGCGCTTGATCAGCCGCTGTCGCTCATCGCGGTGAGGTTTGCTGCGCCAGTGGTCTCGCAGGTCGTCTTCCAGTTCCCAGGTTCCCGGCAAAGCATTCAGGGCCACTTCGGCGGCATTCAGGTCGAGGTAGGCCACCGGCAGGCTGGTGCACACCAGCAAATGCCTGGGCCGGTTCTTCGCCAGCCCGTCGAGCCAGGCGAAGATGGAATCCCAAGTCGCTTCGGAGGCGATCTGCGTGGGCTGGAAACCGGTGCTGCTGTGCAAGTCGGGATGCCGTTCGCTGCGCAGGTCCGGCACCAGGATCGCCAGTTCGCCGAGGCCGGCATACACCAGGCTGAAGCCCTGGGCAGGCGCTGGCTTGCCAGGGATGATCGGCAACGCGCCGGGGTGATTTGCGCCACTCCCCAGATGCTGCTGAAAAAGGCGGTAATACCGGGACGCCAGCCTGAAAAGATTCTGATAGACCGGACTCTCGTGCAGGTCCTGGGGATGAGAGCCCCAGCCATCAGTGATGTCATGGTCATCCCACATGGCGATGTAGGGGATCGAATGGAGGATCTGCCTGATGCCCTCCTGACTCCATCGCGACACGTACAAATCCGCCAGGAACTTGTCCACCTGGGCTTCGAGTCTCTTGTTCCAAGGCGCTTTGACCTGCGCCTTGTGCCCAAGGTCGGACCACTCCCTCATCGGGCCGTCCAGCACCATCAACGAGTCGGTGTAGACCTGATCCCCGCCCATCACCAGCAGGTGGAATTCCTTGTCCGGAATCTGGTGCCGCGTGTGCATATCGAGCCAACGCTCGTTCGGGCGGTCGATGACCTTCTTGCGGTACTTGTCTGCGGAGAATCCATTGCACGACCCGTAGGCGATGCGCGGTGACTCGCCCTTGCGGGGCACGAAAAAGCTTGCGCTACCGCCGCTGGCCTCAAGGGTGCACTGCAGCGGGGCATTGCCCTGCGTCGCGGTGACCTGGATACGCCAGACATCCTTGGTCGGCTTGTCGAAGGGTATCGAGGCGATGCAGAGCACATCGACCTGGGTGCAGTTCGCCAATTTCGGGACCGGGGCCGGGTCGCCCTTGTCGACGACCAGAAGCGCCGAAACGCAGTATTTTCCGGCATGAATGCCTTGGAAATGCACTATCGGGCCGAGTAACAGGCTCATGGACGATCCTCCCTGATCAGGCGTGCTTTTTTATGGGGCCAGTGAGCGCTGGCCAAGTGATGTTAGCCGGGCTTCGACAATTTGCATGGCGATCCCCCTGCCGGCCGCACGCGGAATCACCCACCTTTCAGAATCGTAATACCCCCCTCACCTCCCCGTTAGTTTCCCCCGGCCATGATGCCGCGCGGTCACTCGATCAATAACAACCGACCGTGCCATCCCAACAATAAAAACTGCCAGGACTACGGAGGAATCATGAACAGACGTACCCGGTTTTCCCTGGCGGCCTTTACGGCCGCAGCGGGTTTCAGCAGCGTGGTCGGTGCCGCGCAAACCGACGAACCGCAAGGCTTTGTCGAAGGCAGCCAGTTGACGCTGCTGAACCGCAACTTCTACTTCAACCGCGACGACCGCAACGGCGCGCAGGCCCCCGGCGGCGCCGGCTATTCCGAGGCGTGGGCGCACGCGATCATTGCCCGTTTCGAATCGGGCTTCACCCAGGGCACCGTGGGCGTCGGCGTCGATGCCTTCGCCATGCTCGGCCTGAAACTCGATACCGGCGGCGGCCGCAACGGGGCGCGCAGCTCGTTCGACGTGCTGCCAGTGGATAGCGACGGCAATGCCCGGGACGACTACAGCAAGGTCGGCGGCGCGCTGAAAGCCCGGGCGTTCGACACGGTAATCAAGGTCGGCGACGTATTCCCGACCACGCCCGTGGTGTCCTACGGCGACTCGCGGTTGCTGCCGGAATCCTTCCGCGGGGTGACGCTGGCCAACACCAGCCTCGACGGCCTGACCCTGCAAGGCGGCCGGCTGCACGCCATGAGCCAGCCGGTGTCGAGCAACCTGCGCGACAACTTCGTGACCTTCTATGGTGGGCCGGTCAATGCGCCGTGGGTCGCCTACTTCGGCGGCGACTACCAACTGACCGAGCACGCCAGCGTCAGTCTGTACACCAGCCGCCTGAAAGACGCCTGGAACCAGCACTACCTCGGCACCTCCGTCAGCTATCCGCTCAGCAACGACTTCACGTTGCTGGCGGGCTTCAACTACTACCGCGCGGTCGACGAAGGCAAGCAACTGCTCGGCGAGTTCGCCAACGACATCTGGAGCGGCAAGCTGGGCCTGCGCTTCGGCGCCCACACCGTCGCACTGACCCACCAGCGCAACAACGGCGATGACGACTTCGACTACCTGCGCCAGTCGGACTCCATCTACCTCGACAACTCGATCCAGTACAGCGACTTCAACTCGCCCGGGGAGCGTTCGTGGATGCTGCGCTACGACCTCGACATGGCGTCGTATGGCGTACCGGGCCTCAGCTTCATGACCCGTTACGGCAAGGGCACCGACGCCGACTACTCGAATGCCAACACCACCTACATGCGCCGCGACGCCAACGGCAACCCGCTGACAGACCAGAAGCGCTGGGAGCGGGATATCGAGGTGAAATACGTGGTGCAGAGCGGGTCGCTGAAGGACCTGTCGCTGCGTGTGCGCCAGGCGACGACCCGGGCGACGCAGTTCGAATCGGATCTGGATGAGACCCGGGTGATCGTGGAGTACCCGTTGAGTCTGTTGTGATATTTGAGGGCCTCATCGCTGGCAAGCCATCTCCCACCGGACCTGTGGGACTCGGCTTGCCGGCGATGAAGCCCTCAAACCCAGCTACTCACCCAAGCCGAGGCCCTGCTCAAACGCATAAGCCGCCCGATAGATCTCCCGCTCGCCAAAGTACCGTCCCACCAGTTGCAACCCGATCGGCAACCCATCGCTTTCCCCGCACGGAATCGATATCGCCGGGTGCCCGGTGGCATCGAAGCCGCAGGTGTTGCCCAGCATCTCGAACGCCCGCCCCAGCGTATCTTCCAGCCCGGCATCCGGCCCCGGCAGTGGCGTGGCGCGCAGGGGCAGTGTCGGCATCAGCAGCAGGTCGAAATCCTCGAACAGTTCGTCATAGGCCGCGCGCAGCGCACGCGCCAGGTTCTGCGCCTTGCCGTACAAGCGGCCCTGGTACTGCCGGTTGATGTATTCGCCGAGAATCATCGTGGTTTTCACCGTGTCCGGTAATTCGTCGGCGCGCTCGCGCCAACTGGCGTGGTGCCCGATCATGCCGTTGAGGTACAGCCCGCGCCAGTTGAAGCCATGGCTGTTGCCTTTCATCATTTGCTGCGTGGCGCCCTCGGCGGCGATCGCCAGCCAAATCGCCGGCCCCTGCGCATGCATCGGCAACGACACCTCCGCAACGCTGGCGCCCAGCCGGCGCAACACCTGCGCCGCCTCCCGCACCGCCTCGTCCACCACCGCCTCGGAATTGGCCTGGCCAAAGCCTTCGCGCAGCACGCCGATACGCAGGCCCGCCACACCAAGGCTCAGCGCCTCGACATAGCCACCGGTAGCGCCGACGAGCGCCTGCCGCGGGTCCAGGCCATCGACACCCGCCAGCACGTCGAGCATCAGCGCGTTGTCACGCACAGTGGCGGTGATCGGCCCGAGGTGGTCGAGGGTGCTTTCGATCGGCATGGCGCCGGTATAGGGCACCAGGCCGTGGGTCGGTTTCATGCCGCAGACGCCGCAGTACGCAGCGGGAATCCGCACCGAACCGCCCTGGTCGCTGCCCACTGCCATCTCGACTTCACCCGCCGCCACCAGCGCAGCGGAGCCGGAAGACGAGCCGCCCGCCGAGTAGCCATGGCGGCGCGGGTTGTGCACCGGGCCGCTGGCCGAGGTGTGCGAGCCGCCTGAGAAGCACAGCGCTTCGCAGACCGCCTTGCCGGCGATGGTAGCCCCGGCGTCGAGCAGGCGGGTGACCACCGTGGCATCCACTTCCGGCGTGTAGCCGTCGAGGGTGAAAGTGCCGTTGAGCATCGGCAGGCCGGCCACGGCAATGTTGTCCTTGATCGCCACCCGCTTGCCGGCCAGCGGCCCGGCGCCCTGGCCGCGAATCAGCGCCTTGCATTGCCAGGCCCCCAGCGGGTTATCGGCGGCCGCGGGTTGATGAACGTCCTGGCGCGGATAACGCACCGCGGGAAGATAGTCAGGCAACGCATCGAGCTGGTCGTAGGCGTCGAAGTTGGCCTGCAACGCGGCGTGATAGCCCGCCAGTTGCGCGGGCGTGAGGGTGATGCCGAAATCGGCGGCAATCTCATCGAGTTCGGTCGGATCGGGTCTGCGAATGGCCATGCGGGTATCTCGCTGAAAAGAAGAAAAACGGTGCGGCGAGGGGCTGAACGTCCATGCGGGGACTCGCCACACCAAAACTGTCCGTCAGGCCTGGAGCAGGTAGCCGCCGAACAGATCGACCACCACCGTGCCGTCATCGGCGGCATCGCCCCACAGCTCCCGGGTGGTGAACAGAACGTGGTAGGTCGGCTCGTTCGGGCTCGGCTGGCCGTGGCCCACCGCATCGGGGAACGGCCAGGCGTGGGTGGTGCGGTGCAGCACCACGCCGCGTTTGCCGCGCACATAACCGGGCATGCGGATATGGCCGCTGACGAATTCGTCGCGCACCCGCACCTCATCGCCCACCTCGAAAGCCTCGCGCGGCGGCTGCGCTTCGCGTCCCGGCCCGAGCGGCAGGGCCAACGGGTAACGGCCGCCCGCCAGTTGCTCCAGGCGCTGCTGCTGCAACGCGCCCTTCTCGACGAACAGCGAGGCGGTGCCGACCACGATCCGGTCGTAGTAGCTGGACGTCAGGTACTGCCGCGGCTCCATGCGCTCGATGGCATGGCGCAGTTCATCGACATTGAACAGCCCCAGCTCACCGGCGCCGAGAAACAGCAGGCTGTAGCCGAGGTGCTCCCAGTCTTCGTGGAACACCGGTTTGTAGCTCAGTGAATTGGCGGTGTGCGCCACCGGACCGAAGCCCTGCACGCCGCCCAGGTCATGAATGCCGTCCATTTCACTGCCCTCCCTTGCCGTGATCGGCCAGCACACCGACCTCGGGCCGGGCGATGCCGATCAGCACGTCCTTGGTCACCAGGCGGGCGAGCTGTTCTTCGCTCCAGCCTTCGGTGCCTTCGGGGCGAAACGGCAGGACCATGTAGCGGGTTTCGGCGCTGGTGTCCCAGACCCGGATCGCCACTTCGTGCGGTAGGTCCAGGCCCATTTCCCGCAGCACGCTGCGCGACTCGCGCACTACCCGGGCGCGGTATTCGAAGCTCTTGTACCAGTCCGGCGGCAGCCCGAGCACCGGCCAGGCGGTGCACGAACAGAGGGTGCAGACGATGACGTTCTGCAGCGTCGGAGTATTTTCCAGGGCGACGATGTACTCGCCCTGCACCCCGGTGTAGCCGAACTGCGCGCAGGCGGCGGTGCCGTCGCGCAGCAGCAGCTCGCGGTAGGCCGGATCGACCCAGGCGCGAGCCACCACGCGGGCGCCGTTGGCCGGGTCGAAATCGTTTTCCATCACCTCGGTGAATTGCTCGACGTAGCTTTCGGGCAACAGGCCCTGTTCTTCCAGGGCCTGCTTCAGGGCAAAGGCGCGATCCGCCGCGGACGCTGCCACGGCGCTGTTGTGCTTGTTCATGCGGTTCTCCTTCGATGCGCTCAGACGCCGCGCAACAGGCCGGTGCCAGGGTGGCAGTTGATGTATTCGTAGTGCTGGTCGGCGGCGCGCAGCACGCTCACTTCGTGATAACCCTTCCACTTCAGCTCGCCCTGCAGGCGCTGAACCATGCGCATGAAGGTGCCGAAAATCTCGATATGGGTCGGGTGTGATTCGGACCAGCGCTCCAGGTGCGACATGGAGCGCCAGTGGCTGACGGAAAAACTCTTTTCCTCGCGCTGGCCACGGGCGTCGATGTGCTGCATGTAGCGGTTGCTGTAGCAGCCCACCGGCAAACCCTCGTCACGCAGGAAGTCCATGCCGGCGCGCAGCACCGGCTCCATCTCGCCAAGGTAGAGGCCGCGTTCCTCCTCCACGGTTTCGCTCCAGTCCTGGCCGGAGCGGATGATCACCAGGTTTTCATGCCCGCCGACCTTGACCCGCGCCGGTGCGCGGCTGGCCTGGAGGTCGCCGCCGGGCTGCATGGCGTCGGTCTGCGACAGCGGCACGCGGTCGCGCATCGAGCCCCAGTAGCCGTGCTCCTGGATTTCGCCGCTGCGGGTGCCCATCGCCAGGCCCACGCCCTCCATGCCGACGGGCATGGCATACAGGGTTTCGAAGCGTTCGACGCCGGGGCTGGCAATTTCGCGGAAGTAGCCCAGGCCGTCCTGCTCGCGCTGCGCAGCGTTCCACCAGCCGGCGACGCGCTCGTCCGTCTCCCAGCGCTGGAAGGTCGCCGGGTCGTCCCAATAGGCGATGGCGATCATGTTGTCGTAGCCGGCGGCATCGACGTAGTGGGCCATGTCGTAGTGCTGCGGGGCGTTGTCCAGGCCGAAGTGCTGGACGATCTGGCGCAGCGCCGCGCAGACCGCGCCCAACTGGCTTTCGCCCTTGCCCTGCACGCCAAGGTAGGCCATCACGTATTGGCTGACCTCGGCGTCGGCCCGGCCGACCCAGGCCGGGAACGGCGGGGTGTAGTCATCGTCGATGCGGCGCGGGCGCAGGCGCGGACACATCAGGTGCTTGTCGATTGCGGATTCCATCAGGCTGACCTCATTTGTAGTTGTCGGTGTGTGGCAGCGGAAATCGGGTGCCCTAGAAGATGTGGGCGTAGCGCAGGTTCAGGCGGAAGTCTTCGCGCGGCCCGTTTTCCACCACGAGGTCGCGGCCCAGTTGCAGTTGCAACTGGTCCTTGGGGGTGAAGAAGCGGGTCGCGGTGAAGCGCAGGTTGGTGGTGCGCTGGCGGTTGTCCTGGTCAACGTCATCGACGCGGGTTTCGCCGCCCCAGAGCTGGCCGACGCCCACCGCCAGCGCGGTGGCCGGGTCGGGCATGTAGCGGCCCATCAGTTGCGCGGCGTAGGAGACTTTCTGCTTGAGGGTCGCGGAGGTCGGGCCGTAGGCGTCGTTGTCGCCGTACCAGATGGCATCGCCGATCACGTCCAGCGCCCACTTGTCGCCGAAGTGCTTGATGTAGGCGGCCTGGAAATCCACCTTCCAGCGGTTCTCGCCGAGGTTGAGCGCATCGTTCTTGTCGTAGCTGCCGCTGGGCACGTAGAGGTAGGCGTTGGCGCTGAGGGTGTCGCGGGCGCTGTTGAGCAGCAGCTTGATCGGCGCGGTGAGGATCAGGTCGCCGACGCCGCTGGTGCTGCCCAGCGCCGAGGCGTCGGCACTGCCGGCGACATGGCCGAAGGGCAACAGGAATTGCGGATCGATGGTGACCTTGTCGTTGACCTGGACGACGTGAAGCAGACGCAGGATGCCGATATCGGAGGTGAGGTTGAAGTCGGAGCTGGCCGAATGGCCGTCGGCGCGCAAGGCGTCGGTGGTCGCGTGCTGGTAGTAGATCGCGCCGATGGTAGCGCCTGCCGGGTACTGCTCGTAGTCGCCGGGCGCCACCTCCACCGCCATGCTGGAAAACGACACGCCAATCAGCACCAGGCCACAGATCACGGAGTGTTTCAGTTCGCAAAACGAAAGGCTTGTTCTTTTCATGTTGTTTGCCTTGAGTCAGGGGCCCTCTGTGGGGCATTCGAATGACCGGCTGTCCTGGCCAGATTCCTGCACGGAGACAGGTCCGGCGAACCTCCCCGCCGCCGGTGACTCAAGGATGAGAGCCCGGGCGCCGTGGTTCTTGGCTGAAACGGAACAAAAACTGTGCTTGGTCGGCCCTTGCGTCCGATGCGCTGGCGGGTGGGGGTTTGCGGGTGTATGAATGAACCTGCAGCTCCTTCGCGGCGGTTCGTCGCGATGAGCGCCACCGAGGACCGGACCGCGGCGGGCTGAGGATTCATCCTGAGAACAAATTCGATAACAGGGGTGCGTCGACGATGGTCAACGATTTCTGCGCGGGCATTCCGTCGCCCGCCAACTGGGCGAGCGACAGCATCGAGCTGGCGACACTGAGCAACAGCTTCAACGACCGGGTGGACTACTGGCGCGAGATGATCCTGCGGCTGTTCGCCGACGTGGAAATCGGCGCCCTGCCCAATCCGGCCTTCTACGGCAAGGTGCGCTCGCAGAAGTGCGAGCTGCTGCGGGTCAGCGACGTCGGCGCCGCCGCGCAGGCGGTCAACCGTCGCCACCTGCAACCGCGCTGCCGCGACGAGGACAAATACTTCGCCGTGCTCATGCTCGAAGGCCACGAATGCCTGGAGCAAGGCGGCAGCCGCGCGCGGATCGGCCCCGGCGAATTTTCCATCTACGACGCCACCCGCCCCCACCACCTGACGTTCGACAGCGACTGGCGGCAGATCATCATCAGCGTGCCGCGAGCGAGCCTCAACCAGATGGTGGTGGACATGGAATCGCGCACCGCCACCCGGGTGTCGCTGGACACGCCCATGGGCCGGGTGCTGCGCGCCTTCCTGGAAACCCTGTCGGCCCAGATCGGCCAGTTCACCCCCACCGAAATGGCGCGGCTGTCGGAGTCGGCCACCCACCTGATTGCCCTGACCCTGGGCAACCTGCAGGTCATGGACCCGGAGCACTCGCGCTCGCAGGCGCTGACCCTGACGCGGATCAAGCTGTACATCAACGACCACCTGCGCGACCCCGGCCTCAACGCCCAGCAGGTCGCCCAGGCCAATGGCCTGTCGAGCCGCTACATCGGCAAGTTGTTCGAACGCGAGGGCAGCTCGCTGATGCGCTATGTGCTGCGGCGGCGCCTGGAGCGCTGCGGTGCTGAACTGACTCACCCGCTCAATGCCGGTGCACGCATCTCCGAACTGGCCTTCAGTTGGGGCTTCAACGACCTGTCGCATTTCAGCCGTGTGTTTCGCGAGTTCTACGGGGTGTCACCGAAAGAGTGGCGGGAGGCGGGCCTTGTGCGCTGACCCTCTGTTCAGATAACGCAAAATCGGTATGATTGCCGCGCCCTTCATTTCCTGCCCTGAGCGCCACCGCCGCAATGACCCTGGCCCGCCCCCACAAATCGCTGCTCGCCTGGGCGCTGTATTTCAGCGTGCTGCTCAGCTCCGTGCTGTGCGCGATCGGCCACGGGCAGATGGCCGGGTTGCAGCTCAGTGGCCTCGATGGCGCGTTCTGTTCGGTCAGCAATGACCACGGCGTGCACACCAACCTCGATGATGCCGGCGGCTTGCCCATGAGCATGACCGGCGACACCGGCTGCGCCGTGACCAGCCTGTTCAGCGCGATCATCCTCGCCGCGTTCTTCGGCCTGCTCGGGCTGCTCGCCGGTGAAGCGGTCCGGCCGCTGCCGGTGCTGGATATCTCGCGTTCACCGCGTTATCGCTGGCCGCTGATAAACCCCCGCGCCTCCCCCGCCCTGCTGACTTCGCCCTGACATCGCCGCATACGGCGGGCCGCCCTGTGTCCGCCCGCCGCGGCTTATCGAAGACAAGCCAGGAAGCACCCTATGTTTCGCCTGACCACCTTGGCGCTGCTGATCAGCAGCGCAACCTGCGCGTGGGCGCAGGACGACAGCCTGACCCTGCCCGCCAGCACCATCACCGCCGACGCCGACGAACCTCGCGAAGGCACCCGCCTCGACCTGGATACGCCCATCGCCAGCGGCTCGCGCCTGAACCTGAGCGCCCGCGAGAACCCCGCGTCGGTCAGCGTCGCCGACCGCAAGACCCTGGAACGCATCGGCGCGCGCAACTTCCAGGACGCCGCCAACGCGCTGCCCGGCGTCAACGCCTCGGCGCCGCCCGGCTGGGGCGGATTCGTCTCCTATCGAGGCTTCAACGGCGCGCAGATCGGCCAGTTGTTCAACGGCATCAACCTGCAATACGGCGCCGCCGGCAGACCGGTCGGGGCCTGGATCTACGACCGCGTCGAGCTGCTGGGCGGCCCGTCGTCCTTCCTCAACGGCAGCGGCGCGGTGGGCGGCAGCCTGAACTTCATCACCCGCTTGGCCAGCCGCGATGAAGACAGTTTCGAAGGCCGCGTCAGCTACGGCCGCTACGACACCTGGGAAACCGCCATCGGCGTCAACAAGGCGCTGAACGACGGCGACGGCCCGCGCCACTACGCGCGCCTGGACTACAGCCGCACCGCCACTAACGGCTACATCGACCGCCAGGAAAACGGTGCCGGCAACCTGGCCTTCTCGCTGCTCAGCGACATCAACGACCAGCTCTCCCACACCCTGGCGATCGAGTACCTGGAAGAACAGGAAGACAGCCCGTACTGGGGCGCGCCGGTGCTGCGGCCACTCGGCGGCACGCTGCATATCGACAAGCACGACCGCTTCGCCAACTACAACGTCGAAGACGGTCGCTACGAGCAGCGCACCCGCTGGCTGCGCTCGATCACCGACTACCGCTTCAACGACACCACACAACTGCGCAACACCTTCTACCACTACAACGGCCAGCGCGATTACCGCAACCTGGAGACCTACCGTTACAGCGACGACAACCGCCAGGTCCTGCGTTCCGGCGGCTACCGCCAGCGCCACGACCAGGAAGTCAACGGCGACCGTATCGAGCTGACCCACGCCAGCGAACTGTTCGGCCTGACCAGCGACTGGGCCTTCGGCCTCGACTACAACCGCAACCAGCAGACCAACTACCCACTGTCCAAGGGCGCCTTCGATACGGTGACGCCGGGCAACTTCGACCCCGACCACTTCCTCGACATCCCCGGTATGGACGCCCCGCGCAGCAAGGGCCGCAGCACCGGGACCGACACCTCGTCAGCCTTCGTCGAGAACCGCACGCGCCTGACCGACCGCCTCGCCCTGGTCACCGCGCTGCGCTACGACCATATCGACTTCGAGGTGGTGGACCATGTGGCCCGGACCAATCTCGACCGCCGCTGGGATGCCGTGACCGGGCGCCTCGGCCTGGTCTACGACATCAACGAGGACATCAGCCTCTACAGCCAATACAGCACTTCCGCCGAACCACCGGGCGGCAGCCTGACCGGCGCGTCCATCGCCCAGGTCGGCGACCTCGACCTGAGCACTGGCCGGCAGGTCGAAGTGGGCAGCAAGTTCAACTTTGCCGACGGTCGCGGCAGCGCTACGGCGGCGGCGTATCGCATCGTGCGCAAGAACATTTCGGTGCCCTCGTCCAGCGTGCCCAACACCACCGACCAGGCGGGCCAACAGACCTCCACCGGTATCGAGCTGGCAGCGTCGTTCAAGGTCACCCCGACCTTGCTGGCGGCGGGCAACTTCGCCTGGGTGCGGGCCGAGTACGACGAATTCAACGAAACCATCGGCGGCGTGCTGTATTCGCGCAAGGGCAAAAACCCGGTCAACATCCCCGACCGCGTGGCGAACCTGTGGCTGACTTGGGACGTCGCGCCCGGCTGGCAGACCGGCGCGGATGCGCGCTACGTGTCGTCGGTGTACGCCAACACCGCGAACACGATGTGGGTGCCGTCCTATACGGTGTACGGACTGTTCGTCAGCCACGACCTGGACCAACACACCCAAGTCAGCGCCCGCGTGCGCAACCTCACCGACGAGGTCTACGCCCGCTTCATCCACCAGAGCAACACCCAGTACTACCTGGGTGAACCGCGAAGCCTGGAGCTGGCGGTGAACTGGAAGTACTGAGGCCGTTCACTCTCCGCGAAAAAACCTGCGCCCGTTTTCCTTGAGCAGCGCCACCATCGCCTCGGCGGCGGGCGGCAGGTAAGCCCCGGCCCGCACCGAGACCGCCACGGTGCGGCGCATGGTGGTTTGCGCCAGCGGCACTTCCCGCAGCCAGGCGGTGCCGTGGCCATGCTCCAGGGTTTCTCGCGCGGCGAAGCTGAGCAGCCGGGTCTGGGCGATCAGGCGCGGCAGCAGCGAAATGGAATTGGTCTCCACCTGCACCACCGGCGGCGGTAGCTGGTTGGAGGTGAAGGCGTTGTCGATCCAGCGCCGCGCGGTCACCGTCGGCCCGGCCAGTACCCAACGGTACTGGCACAGGTCCTTGAGGGTGATCGGGCCGGAGAACACCGGGTGATCGACGCTGGCCACCACCACCGCCTCGTCTTCGAGAATGGGCCAGGTCTCGAAGTCCGGATCATTGACGATCAGCGGGCGGATGATCGCGTCCAGTTGCCCGGCCCGCAGTGACGCCTTGAGCACATCGTCCTGGCCGATGGACAGGGTCAGGGTCAGCTCCGGCGCACGCTCCAGCAACGAGGCGGTGAGTTGCGGCAGCAGGTGCTCGGCCATGCTCGCGGCGCAGCCCAGGCGCAGGGTGCCCACCAGGCCGCTGGCAAAATCGCGGACCTCGCGCTCGGTCTCGGCGATGCTGCGTTGCAGCTCCCGGCCACGGGCCAGCAGCAGTTCGCCAACGTCCGTCAGCTTGATTCGCCGGCCATCGCGCTGGAACAGCTTGGTGCCGAGGGACTCTTCCAGGCGCTGGATGCTCTTGCTCAGCGCCGGCTGGCTGCGGTTGAGCTTTTCCGCGGCCCGGCCGAGATGGCCCAAGTCGGCGATGGTTTCAAAATAAGTGAGATCGCGTAGGTCCATGATTCATGAATTTCAGTTATGGATTCATCAAAAGTAGAAAATAGACTTGATGAATCGTGGCGTCGATAATTTTCTCCGCCAGCCGTTCGTTCCTTCGCGCGGCCCCTCTGTCTCGGAGGATTCAGACGTTGCAAACCCCTCTCGCTGTTCGCCCTTCCCGCTTCCCTGTCCTTCAATGGCTCGCGCTTGTCATCTGCGCGGGCGCTGCCGGCCAGTCGCTGCACGCGCTCTCGGTGCCGGCCGGTCTGTTTCTCGGCCCCATGCTGGTGGCGATTGTCTTCGCCGTCTCCGGTGCGCGCCTGCAACTGCACCGCCAGGTGTTTCGCTTCGGCCAGGGCTGCGTCGGCCTGCTGGTGGCCCATTCGGTGAGCTGGTCGGTTCTGGCCGCCCTCGGCCAGTCGTGGCAGGTCATGCTGTTCGCGACCTTCCTGACGGTGGCGCTCAGCGCACTGGTCGGGCTCGGAACCGTGCGCTTTGGCGGCATCCCTGGCAGCACCGCAGCCTGGGGCACCGCGCCGGGCGCGGCGTCGGCGATGGTGTCGATGGCCGAGGACAACGGTGCCGACGCCCGGGTCGTGGCGACCATGCAATACGTGCGGGTGGTATGCGTGGTGATGATCGGCTCGCTGGTCAGCCATCTGCTCGGTGCCGACGAAGTCGCCGGCGCCGCCGCCAGCGCACCGGACGTGGTCGACGCCAGCCAGTGGGGCGACCTGCTGCTCAGCCTCGCGGTCATCCTGCTTGGGGTGGCTGCGGGGTCGAAGATGCCGGCGGGGGCGTTGCTGATGCCGCTGCTGCTGGGCGCCGCGCTGCAGCTTGGCGGTGTACTGACGATCACCCTGCCGAGCGGCGTGCTGGCGTTCGCCTACGGCGCCATCGGTTGCTACATCGGCCTGCGTTTCGACCGCCAGACCGTGCGCTACGTGTGGAAGCGCCTGCCGACGATGATCGCCGGCGCGGTGGCGCTGATCCTGCTGTGCGCCGCGGGTGCCTGGCTGCTGGCCAAGGCGGTGGGTAGCGACTTCCTGTCGATGTACCTGGCTACGAGCCCCGGCGGGCTGGACGCCATGGCCATCATCGCGGTGGAAACCCATGCCGACGTCGGCATGGTTTTGGCGATGCAGACCCTGCGCCTGTTCGGCGTCATCCTCACCGGCGCCTGGTGTGCGCGGCAGATTATTCGGCTGACGCGGGCGTGAGCAGGATGGTCCGCTCGCGCGGCGCATCGCCTGTGGGGACCAGTCTTGCCGGCGATGGCGCCGGGCCAGGCGACAGCGTCGTTTCGGTCGGGCTTCATCGCTGTATGGGTATCTACACATCTCGCGGTCATTTGGTGGCTGGAAGGTGCCAGTCAAAAAACCGAGTAGTGGCCACCATGCGCATGTCGAAAGTTTTCCAGCGCTCTCAAGATCGAGCGCCGCCCGCGCGGCGCATCGCGGATGAATCCGCTCCTACATTTGCTGCAACGTACCTATGCCTGTCAGGCCATGGTTGACTGCCTTGTTTGTACGACGCGGTATCGAGTCGGCCTCAACAGACTCCCCGCGATTCATCGCCAAACGCCAAAGGCGGGCAACACCTCTCTGACAGGCCATGGCACGTTGCAGCAAATGTAGGAGCGGATTCATCCGCGATGCGCCGCGCGGGCGCACCTTTCGGCATCACTGACCTCGGCCGCCGAAACCAATCTCCAGCTCAGCGAACTGGTCGACAAGCAATTCGGCGACCTGGTCTGGGCCACCCAGCAGTCGCTGGAAATGAGCCAGGCGCTGGTGGCGTCGATGTTGAGAGCGTCGATGGCATGCAGTCAGGCTGATATCTGACAAGCATGCCGACCGGGTTACCTCAGAACCGCGTGCGCACGGTAAACATCAGGTTGCGTGGGTTACCGAAGTAGGTGCTGTTTTCGACGGTGCCGGTCTGCGAGTAGTAGGTGCGGTCGAAGAGGTTTTCCAGGTTCAGCGACAAGTTGACGTTCTGGCTCAGGTCATAGCCGACCCGGGCGTTGTAGACGGCGTAGCCGCCGGTTTCGTTTTTCACGCCCTTGCCGGGGGGGCTGTCGATGTAGCGGCCATAGACGCCGCTCTGGATATTGCCGCCCGCGCCAATCTGCCACTTGGAGAATTCGCCGGGCAACTGATAGTTGGCCCACAGGCGCAGCATGTGTTCCGGCATCGAGGTCAGGAACGAGGTGCCTTCCAGCGCGACGTTGTCAGGGTTACGCACATATTTGCTGCGGTTATAGGTGTAGCCGGCGCTCAGTTCCAGGCCGGGCAGGACCTTGCCCGACATTTCCGCTTCGAAGCCTTCCGAACGCACTTTGCCGCCCGCGACGTAGCAACGGCAGGTGGCGGGTTGGGTCTGGTCGGTCTGGGCGCGGCCGGAGTAGTTGGTGCGGAAGATGGCGAAGGCGGTGTTCAGCGCGCCGTCATACAACTCGCCCTTGAGGCCCAGCTCGTAGCTTTCGCCGGAGCGCGGCGCCAGCGGGTTGCCGGCCGCGGTTTCGTAGCTGAGCTGCGGGGTGAAGATTTCCGAGTAGCTGGTGTAAGCCGACCATTCCGGCGTCAGCGCGTAGACCAGGCCATAGAACGGCACCACTTTGGCGTTGGTCTGCTGACCAGTGAGGGTGTGGCGGCCATTGAGTTCGTTGAACTGGTCCTGGGCGTAGTCCCACCAACTCACACGGGCGCCGACGATGACGTCCAGCGGGTCGATCACGTTGACCCGCAACGAGCCGTACACGCCCTGCTGGTCGAGGGTCGCGGTGGTGGTGCGGTATTTGTCGGTGGTGTCGTACTTCGGCGGGTGGAACTGGGTGATGTCGGGAATGAAGTCGAAGGCGCCGTCGTACCAGGTCACGTCGTAGCGCGCCGCGACCCGTTTGCTGTGGGAGACGTTGCTCCCCAGGATGACTTCGCTGCGCCGGCCCATCAGGTCGAAGTTGCCGGTGATAAACAGGTCGGTGTTGTACTGGTAGTTGTTTTCGCCCCGCCCTTCGGCCCAGTTGTAGGCGCCGGAGTTGTCCGCCGGATCGATCAGGCCACCGGTGTTGCTGTACAGCGCGTCGAGGTTGAGACGTGTGTAGTTGCTGGCGAGGGTGACCTTCCAGTCGTCGTTGATCTGATGTTTGGCTTCGATGAAGAACTGCGTCGATTCGACGTCGTTGTAGTCCGACGGCGAGCTGAGGTTGGTGGAGCGCTTGAAGTCGATCTTCGTGCCGTTGCTGTAGCTCGGCAGGCCCCAGTCCATGGTCGCGTGGTTGTTGGCGTTCTGGTAGTTGAAGCCGACGCTGAGCAAGGTGTCGGGCGTCAGGTCGAACTCGATCACGCCGTAGGTCGACGCCCGCTCGCTCTTGCCCTCGTCGTAGAAGTAGTGGCGCGAGCCATAGGCGGTGGCCAGGCGCCCGCGCACGGTCTTGTCTTCGTTCAGCGCGCCCTGCAGGTCCACCTCCTGGCGGTAGTTGTCCCAGGTGCCGGCCTGGGTCGTGGTGTTGAGCTGGAAGTCAGCCCCGGCGCGCTTGCGCACCAGATTGATCGCGCCGCCCGGCGAGCCCGCGCCCTGGAACAGGCCGGCCGAGCCCTTGAGCACTTCCACGCGCTCATAGGCGATCAGGTCGGTCCAGTTCAGCGAGGTGATGCCGGTGCTGCTGCCGGCCGGAATCGGGATGCTGTTGATCTGGAAATTGTCGATTTCGAAGCCGCGGGCATAAGGCTGGTTGTCGCCGTTCAACGCACCGTAGGCGACCACGCCCTGGACGTTGTTGTAGACGTCGTTGAGGGTGGTGATGTTCTGGTCCTTGAGGCGTTGGGCGGTCAGCACCGTGATCGTCTGCGGGATTTCCTTGAGGCTGCGCTCGCTCTTGCCGATGGTCACCGCGCCGGTGGTGTAGGACCGGGTGTATTCGGTGTTAACCCCGAGGTTCTCGCCGTTGATGCTGGTCGGCGCCAGTTGCAGGGCGTCGCTTCTGTCGGCGGCGGGCACCAGCAGGTAGTTGCCCTGGGCGTTTTGCACCACGCTCAGGCCGGTGCCGGCGAGGATCCGCGCAAAACCCTGCTCCACGCTGAACTGGCCTTGCAGCCCCGCACTGGTTTTACCGGTGGTCAGGCGCGCATCGGTGGACAGCGGAATCGCCGCTTGCCGGCCGAACTGGCTGAGCGCCTGGTCCAGCGGGCCGGCGGCAACGCTGAACGCCCGCACCGCGCTGGCCGCCTGCACCGTGCTGTCGGCCTGCGCCGTCAGGTTGAAACCGAGCAGCAGGCTGCCCGCGAGCGCGAGGTGCAAGGCCGAGGTGCGGGTGTCGTGAATGGCACGGGCCAGCGGGTGGAGGCGATACGTCATGAGCAACTTCCGAGAGGGTCAAGGGGCCGCGTCAGCAGCGGGATTACCCCTAAGCCAATCGAGCGCGAAAAATCTGCCAGCCCGTCGAAAAAATAATTAGG
This sequence comes from Pseudomonas sp. 20P_3.2_Bac5, assembly GCF_025466035.1. Taxonomy (NCBI): domain Bacteria; kingdom Pseudomonadati; phylum Pseudomonadota; class Gammaproteobacteria; order Pseudomonadales; family Pseudomonadaceae; genus Pseudomonas; species Pseudomonas sp. 20P_3.2_Bac5. The sequence continues at coordinate 35,193 of NZ_JANLOA010000057.1, forward strand.
CGACCCGCCGTGGCGTCACCGTGACCCAATAGCGAGTGCGGCGCTGGACACTCACCGGCAGGCTGTCCTGGAGCAGCGAGAAGATCCGTTCCGGGTCGTCCAGCGGATAGGAGCCGGTGAGTTGCAGGTCGGCCACCGCCGGATCGCAGCGCAGGATGCCGCGACGATAACGTGCCAGTTGCGCGACGAAATCCTCCAGACGCATGCGCTCGGCAACGATGAAGCCGTCGATCCACGCGGTGCTGCCCGGGTCCGCCGGCCGCACGTGCGACACCCCGCGGGAATCGATGAGCGCCTGCGTCCCGGCCTCGACCACCGGCTGCGCCGGGCGTCCCGGAATCGACACCGCCACCCGCCCGCTGCTGACCGCCAGCCGCGTGCCGCTGCCGGCCTCGTCGCAGCGCACGCAGAAGCGCGTGCCCAGTGGCTGCAACAGCGCGTCGGGGGTCTGCACCCGGAGTGGTCGGCGCGCGGGATCGTTGCCGGTGAGGATGTCCATCTCGCCGAAGCGCAGTACGATCAGTCGTTCATTGGCACTGAAACGGATGTCCACCGCGCTGCCGGTGTTCAGCCACAACCGGGTGCCGTCCGCCAGGGTGCGCTGCAAGCGTTCGCCGGTGGCGGTGCTGAGGTCGGCCAGTTCACCCTGAACCCAGTGGCTGTCCTTGCCGTGCCAGGCCGCGGCGCCGAGTACGCCGACGCCGAATAGCAATTTCAGCACCTGGCGACGGTCGCCACTGACATAACGGGTGTGCTGCAAGGCGCTGCGGGCCACCGGGTTGTCCAGCACCTGCGCGTGGTTGTGCAGCATTCCCGGCAGCCGGGCCATGCGCTGCCAGGCGCGCTCGTGCTCGCTGTCGCTCTGGCGCCAGCGCTGCAATTGCTGCAGCTCGGCCTCGCTGATATCGCCGGACTGGGTGAGGCTCAACCAGGCCAGCGCCTGGTCGCGAACGCGGGCGCTGATGGGTGGTTCGGCGTGCTTGGCGGAAGGCATGGCGATCACTCGAACAGGCTGGCGTAGCAGCGGCTGAACGCCTTGAGCATGGCCTTCTGCACCTGATTGACGCTCAACCCCAATTGGACCGCGATCTGCTTGTAGGTCAGGCCATCGAGTTGCGAGAGCAGGAAAATCTCCCGCACCCGCGGCGACAGACCGTGCAGCAGCGCGTCGATTTCGGTCAGGGTTTCGATCAGCAGGTAGCGCGCCTCGGCGGAAAGTTCGACGTGCTCCGGCTGCGCGGCCAGGGCCTCGGCGTAAGCCCGTTCCACCGCGAGGCGGCGCCAGCGGTTGATCAGCAAGCTGTTAGCGATGGTGGCGAGGTAAGCCAGGGGTTGCTTGAGTTCACTGACCGAACTGCGGGCGCGGATGATGCGCACAAAGGTGTCGTGGGCCAGGTCATCCGCGTCCGCCGCTTCGCCCAGGCGCCGCTGCAACCAGCTCTTGAGCCAACTGTGATGCTGCAGATAAAGGACTTCGACATCCTGCTCGAATGAGTTGTGCGTGCCCATGGGCCAGAACGCCTGCGTAGATGATAACGATTCGCAATATTAGCGATTCGTCCGAGCACGGCGCAACTGTCTTAATCTCGGGCCGCCTCAATCCCTCGGCGAATACAGTCAGCAAACACCGGCTCCTCCAGGTACGCCACATTCAACCGCGTCCATGGCGTCACGCCTTTCTGGTTGGTCTGGAAGATCGCCCCCGGCGCCAGCATCACGCCCTTGCCTTGCACCTCGCGGGTGAACGACGCCGTGTCGTCGATCCCCGGAAAACGCGCCCACAGGTACAGGCTCTGCTCCGGCCGGCAGAACACCTCGGCGCCGAGTTCATCGAGCACCCGTAAACCGCGAAAGGTGGCCTCGCGGGCCCGGTCCTGCAGGCGCATCAGGTGCCGCAGGAAATGCCCCTCGCCGAGAATCACGTCCACGGTGCGCTCGCACAGTTCGGAGCAACTGGTGTGCAGCATCATTTTCAGATCGGCCAGTTCATCGATCATGTCCTTGCTGCCGGCGATGTAGCCGACCCGCAGCGCTGCCGACACTGACTTGGAGAAGCTGCCGATGTACAGCGAGCGGCGCAGTTGATCGAGCGCCGCGACCTTGAGCGCGGAGCTGGGCTTGAAGTCGGCCAGGGCGTCGTCTTCCACCAGGATCAGGTCGTGCCGCTCGGCCAGTTGCAGCAACTGGTGGGCCTTGGCCGGGGAGATATCGGAGCCGGTGGGGTTGTGGCTGATGGACTGGATGAAGAACAGTTTCGGCCGCTCGCTGCGCAGCAGCGCTTCGAGGGCGACCATGTCCGGGCCGTCGGCCAGGCGCGGCACACTGAGCAGGCGCGCGCCCTGCAATTGCAGCTTGCCGAACAGCGGGTAGTAACCGGGGTTTTCCACCAGCACCGCGTCACCGGGGACGACGAAGCGGCGGATGATCAGGTCCAGCGCGTGGTTGGCGCCGTGGGTGGTGACGATCTGCCGCGGCGTGGCGCTGATGGCGTAGCTCGCCAGCTTGCGCACCAGGCTCTGGCGCAGCGCCGGGTTGCCGAGGCGGTTGCCGTAGCGGAACAGGTTGCCGGCACCGCTGCGCATCACTTGCCGGGTGAATTTGTCGAGGCGCATGTCCTGCAGCCAGGACACCGGCGCAAAGCCTTCGCCCAGCGGCGCCAGGCCGGGTTCGCGGACGAACTGCTGGCGCATCATCCAGATGGTGTCCATGGCGCGGGTGTAGGGCGGGGTTTCATCCACTTCCGCCGCCTGGAGCAAGGCGCCGACGAAAAAGCCCTGGCCGTGGCGCGCTTCCACCAGGCCCTTGGAGGCGAGGATTTCGTAGGCGGTGATCACCGTGTTCTTCGAGTGCCCGTGCAAGCGCATGTACTCGCGCAGCGACGGCAGGCGCTCGCCGGCCTTGAGCACACCAGTGCGGATCTGCTGTTCCACCGCGTCGGCGACCTGCTGGGCAAGGGTGATACGGGCCATCGTCGGGCTCCTGTCCTGGGTACAGTCTGGGTACTGTTGGGCGAAACTGTACCTTTATTCAAGGGCACAGTGGCTGCACATTTAGCACCACGCCGGCGACGCGCTCAAGCCGCCGCCCCAACAACAATGACTCCAACGGAGCCCTCCATGAGCCTCGACTCGCGCCTGCCCGATTTCCGCAACCTGTCCCCTGAAGCCCGCCTTGACCATATCGGCCAACTGCTCAACCTGAGCAGCGACGACGTACGCCTGCTCGCCGAAACCGGCGCCCTGCCGATGGACATCGCCAATGGCATGATCGAAAACGTCATCGGCAAATTCGAACTGCCCTACGCCGTGGCCAGCAATTTCCAGCTCAACGGCCGCGACGTGCTGGTGCCGCTGGTGGTGGAAGAGCCGTCGATCGTTGCCGCTGCCTCGTACATGGCCAAGCTGGCCCGCGCCAACGGCGGCTTCATCACGTCCAGCAGCGCCCCGCTGATGCGCGCCCAAGTGCAGATCGTCGGCGTGCAGGACCCGCTCAATGCACGCCTGAGCCTGCTGCGCCGCAAAGACGAAATCATCGAACTGGCCAACCGCAAGGACCAGTTGCTGAACACCCTCGGCGGCGGCTGCCGCGATATCGAAGTGCACACTTTCGCCGACACCCCGCGCGGCCCGATGCTGGTGGCGCACCTGATCGTCGACGTGCGCGACGCGATGGGCGCCAACACCGTCAACACCATGGCCGAAGCGGTGGCGCCGCTGATGGAACAGATCACCGGCGGCAAGGTGCGCCTGCGCATCCTCTCCAACCTCGCCGACCTGCGTCTGGCCCGTGCCCAGGTGCGGATTACTCCGGAGCAGTTGAAATCCGCCGCGTTCAGCGGTGAAGAGGTGATCGAAGGCATCCTCGACGCCTACTCCTTCGCCGCCATCGACCCCTACCGCGCCGCCACCCACAACAAAGGGATCATGAACGGCATCGACCCGCTGATCGTCGCCACCGGCAACGACTGGCGCGCCGTGGAAGCCGGCGCCCACGCCTACGCCTGTCGCAGCGGCCATTACGGCTCGCTGACCACCTGGGAAAAGGACGGCAACGGCCATCTGGTCGGTACCCTGGAAATGCCGATGCCGGTCGGCCTGGTCGGCGGCGCCACCAAGACCCACCCGCTGGCGCAACTGTCGCTGCGCATCCTCGGCGTCAAGACCGCCCAGGAGCTGGCGGAAATCGCCGTGGCCGTGGGCCTGGCGCAAAACCTCGGGGCCATGCGCGCCCTGGCGACCGAAGGCATCCAGCGCGGACACATGGCGCTGCACGCCCGCAACATCGCCCTGGTCGCAGGTGCGCGCGGCGACGAAGTGGACTGGGTCGCCCAACGCCTGGTGCAGGCCCATGACGTACGCACCGACCGCGCCGTCGAACTGCTCAAAGAAAAGCGCGGCGCGTGATCATGGCCACGTCCGAGCGAGTGAAAATCGTCGAGATGGCGGCCCGCGACGGCCTGCAGAACGAGCCTCGGCACCTGTCGGTAGAGGCCCGTCTGAGACTGATCCGCGACCTGGCGGCCACCGGCCTGCGGCATATCGAGGGCGGCGCCTTCGTGTCGCCGCGCTGGGTGCCGCAGATGGCCGGCGCCGAAGAACTGTTCCGCCAGTTGCCGCGCGACGATGGTGTCAATTACTCCGCGCTGGTGCCCAACCTCCAGGGCCTGGAAGCCGCGCTGCGGGCGGGCTGTCGCGAGGTGGCGGTGTTCGCCGCCGCCTCCGAGGCGTTCTCGCGCAGCAACATCAATTGCTCCATCGACGAGAGCTTCGAACGCTTCGCGCCGGTGCTGCGCGCCGCGCGCGAAGCGGGCGTGCGGGTGCGCGGCTATGTATCCTGCGTGCTCGGCTGCCCGTTCAGCGGCCCGGTCGCCACGGATGCCGTGGTCCGGGTCGCCAGCCGCCTGTACCAGATGGGCTGCCATGAGATCAGCCTGGGCGACACCATTGGCGCAGGCCGGCCGGACGAGACGGCGCGCTTGATCGAACACTGTGCCCGGGCGCTACCGATAACGGCGCTGGCCGGCCACTTCCATGACACCTACGGCATGGCCATCGCCAATATCCACGCGGCGCTGAGCCTGGGCATGCGCACCTTCGACAGCTCGGTGGCGGGCCTCGGCGGTTGCCCCTATTCACCCGGCGCCAGCGGCAACGTCGCCACCGAAGACGTGCTGTACCTGCTGCACGGCATGGGCTTCGAAACCGGTATCGACCTGGAGGCCATGGCCCGGGTCGGCGCGCGGATCAGCGCCGAACTGGGCCAGCCGTCGCGCTCCCGCGTCGGCCTGGCCCTGGCCGCGAGGGACGCTCGCCAGCCGTGACCCGACGTTGCTCCCGAACAAAAACAACAAGCCCGCAAGGGCAGGAGAATTCCAATGAAACCTGAATGCCGTCTGCACCGCCTCCGCCCGGAGGCCAACCATGGCTGACGACAACCTCTATGAAGTCTGGGGCGACACCGTCGACAGCCGCCACCTGATGGCGTCCATCGCCGTCGGCGCCGCGTGCAGCCTGGGTGCGTTCTTTCTGGCTGAGCACCTGCTGACCGGCTGGGTCGAGTCCGACCAGATGGCCCGCGCCTACGCGATGTTGCTGGGCATCCTCGGCTCGCTCGTCGGCGGCGCCGTCAGCGCCTGCCTGTTCAAGCCCAAGCGCCATGTGGTCGAACACGTCACCGACCCGGCGTGGCGCCTGCAGGTGATCGAAGAATTGCGCGCCGAATACGGCGGCATCGGCCAGGTGTCCGACCTGCCGCCGGAAGTGCTGGCCGAGTTGCGTGAACTGGGCCTGGATCGCCTCTTCGAAGACGCCGAGCCCGCTCAACAACCCCAGTCGCAACCCCAGCCACGCCAGCACGGCGCGGCCCTGAAGGGAGGTGTCGCCTGATGGACGCCCTGTTCGACCAGATCCTGATTGCCGCCCTGATGGGCGTGATTGGCGCCGTGGTGTTCTCGGCCATCGGCCTGATTTCCGGCAGCGACGAAACCACCACCCTGGCGCCGCTGACCTTGCTGGTGGTGCTGCTGGGCGTGCCCGCCGCCGGGGTGTTCACCTTCTTCCTCGCCGGCGCGGTGGCCAAGCACATGACCCACGCGGTGCCGACGGCGCTGCTGGGGATTCCCGGCGACACCATGGCCACGCCGCTGATGCGCGAGGCGAATTTCCTGCGCAACCTCGGTGTGCCGCACATTGCCCTGCGCAAGATGATTTCCGGCGCGGTGATCGCCGCGCTGGTCGCGGTGCCGCTGGCGGTGCTGTTCGCCGTGCTGCTGGCGCCGTTCGGCAGTGCGATCAAACAGGCCGCGCCGTGGGTGTTCCTCGCCGCCGCCACCACCATCGCCTACTTCTCGGCGGGCCGTTGGGCCTCGGTGTTGGCGCTGCTGCCCTTCGTGCTGGTGATCATCGCCCTGCAGACCCTCACCGGCCAGCATGGGGTCAAGCTCAGCGTCAGCTACTTCCTCGGCATCGCCATCGGCCCGCTGATTGCCGCGCTGTTCGCCATGCTCGCCCCGGCGGAACGGGCGCGGATGAAGCGCAACGAACCACGGACCTTCTCGCTGTCGCCGGACGTGAAAGGCTGGGGCGGCTGGTTTCCCAACCCGCTGAAAGTCCTGGATCGCCGCCAGGCCGGCTGGACCCTGGCCACCGCCACCGTGTCGAGCGCCACCTTCGTCTTCAGCCCGGTGGCGATGACGGTAATCCTCGGTGAAGTGGTCGGTGCGCGCATCAAGCACGCTTACCACCGCCTGACCTCGGTGATCACCGTGCGCAACGGCGTCACCGAATCCACCTACATCGCCGAGGCGCTGATCCCGTTGATCGCCTTCGGCCTGCCGCTGAGCCCGGTGGCCGCCGGGCCCGCCGCGCCGCTGTTCAACGCACCGCCGCGGTTCACCGTGGACACCGCCACCGGCCAGGTGAACAACCTGCACAACCTGCTCAGCGCCTGGGAATTCCTCGCCTTCGGCATGCTCGCGGTGGTCATCGCCATCCTCATCGCGTACCCGTTCTCGATGAACTTCGCCCACCGCGCCGCCTCGTTCGTGTCGCGGCGCATCAGCCACGAGGCGGTGATCGCCACCTTTGTCGGCCTGATCCTGGTGATCGGCCTGTGGGAAGGCGGCCTGCTCGGTTTGCTGGTGATCCTCACCATCGGCCTGCTGGGCGGATTCCTCTACCGCTTCATCGGCTTCAACATCGGTGTGCAGTTCATGGGCTACTACACCGCCGTGCTCAGCGTGCCGGCCATCGTCGCGCTGTTCGCCTGACCTGATCCTCCCTCACGACCCACGCAGCCCGGGCTGGCTGCGTGGCTTTACTCGCCCGCAAAAAAGGAACAACAACAATGAATATCCTTTGCACCCCTCGCCGCGTGCCGACCGCCTGCGCCTGCCTGCTGCTGAGCTCCGGCGCCGTCCAGGCCCAGGGTTTCGTCGAAGACGCCAAGGCCGGCCTCACCCTGCGCAACTTCTACATCAACCGTAATTTCGTCGACCCGGCGTTCCCGCAAAGCAAGGCCGAGGAATGGACCCAGAGCTTCATCCTCGACGCCAAATCCGGCTTCACCCAAGGCACCGTCGGCTTCGGCGTGGACGTGCTGGGGCTGTATTCGGTCAAGCTGGACGGCGGCCGCGGCACGGCCAATACGCAATTGCTGCCGGTGCATGACGATGGCCGCCCGGCCGATGACTTCGGCCGCCTGGGCGTGGCGCTCAAGGCCAAGGTGTCCGCGACTGAACTGAAGATCGGCGAATGGTCGCCGATGCTGCCGGTGCTGCGCTCGGACGACGGCCGCTCGCTGCCACAGACGTTCCAGGGCGCGCAGGTGACCTCCCGCGAGATCACCGACCTGACCCTCTACGGCGCCCGCTTCCGCGGCAACAGCCCGCGCAACGACGCGAGCATGGACGACATGTTCATGGCCGGTCGGCCCGCTGCGACGTCGGACCGGCTGGACATCGTCGGCGCTGAATACCTGTTCAACGACAAGGCGACCCAGGTCGGTGTCTGGCACTCGGACCTCGAAGACATCTACCGCCAGCAGTACTACAACCTGATCCACCGCCAGGCCGTGGGCAACTGGACCCTGGGCGCCAACCTCGGCTGGTTCGTCGGCCAGGACAGCGGCCGCTCGCTGGCGGGTGACATGGACAACCGCACCGGCTCGCTGATGCTGTCGGCGCGGACCGGCGCGCACACCTTTTACCTCGGCCTGCAACGGGTCAGCGGCGATACCGGCTGGATGCGGGTCAACGGCACCGCGGGCACCAGCCTGGCCAACGACAGCTTCAACTCCAGCTACGACAACGCCCGCGAGCGCTCCTGGCAGCTGCGCTACGACCACGACTTCGCCGCCGAAGGCCTGCCGGGGCTGCAACTGATGACCCGCTACATCAGCGGCGACAACGTGCATATCGGCACAGTGCGCGACGGCAAGGAATGGGGCCGTGAGACGGAACTGGCCTACACCCTCCAGAGTGGCGCCTTGCGCGACCTGACCATCAAATGGCGCAGCTCCACCTTGCGCCGGGACTTCAGCAGCAATGAGTTCGATGAGCATCGGGTGATCGTGAGTTATCCGCTTTCGCTGCTGTGATTCAGCGCTGGTATCTGCATATCTCACAGGCAACACGCGGAACCTGTAGGAGCGGCCATTAGCCGCGATGGGCCGCAACGCGGCCCCAAAACCATCCCGCACGAGTTGGCTGTCTATATCCGGTCTCACTTTCGACGCTCAGGCGCCCTGAATGTGAGACCCCAACCCGCCAGAAACAGTGTGCTGGATGGATTCAGGGCCGCGTTGCGGCCCATCGCGGCTAACGGCCGCTCCTACAGGTTCTGCGTCTTGCCGGCGAGATGTGTAGATACCCACAACAAATCCCCCGCCCCGACCAACAACCATCCCCCTCCATCCTGCATCTGTAGGATAGTGATCCCGCCCCAATCCACCGACACTCTCCCCCAGGCCCTGCCAACGTCCACGCGGCGCTCCGGTCCTCCCTGACTCCGTGACGAAACCAATAAGAAAAGTCGCACAGAGGTAATAAAACCCATGAGCGGTCATGAACACAGCCTTGCCAGCCTCCTCGGGGCATTCAGCACGATGACGCTGGAGCTGCAGCGCCTCGCGCAAAACAACGATATCGAACATTTCCACCAGCCCGCCCTGGCGAGCATCAGCCAGGTGTTGCCCTTCACCAGCGCCTGGTGGGGCCGCGCGGCGTTGATCGACGGGATGCCGGAAGAGCACAGCTCGTACCTCTACAACCTGGCGCCAAGCTACCTGCCGGACTGGCAATCCATTCGCCACACCGACGTGACCATCCACCGCGTCCACGAACGTCCGGGGCAAACGGTCATCGTCGACATGCGCGACCCCGCCAACGGCGCCGGGCTCAACTGGCTCGGGGAAACCTACGGCATCGGCGAGCTGCTGTGCGTGGTCTACATCGACCCGCAAACCCACCTCAGCGACCACCTCGCCCTGTACCGCGTCCCTGGCGCTCCGCGCTTCACCGAGCAGGACTGCCGAATCCTCGACAACATCATGCTGCACCTGGTGGCGGCGGTGTCGGCCAACCATATCCGCACGCTGGTCGCCAAGCGCGAAATGCTCACGCCTTCGCGCAACCTCGCCCTGGCGGTGTGCGACCAGCGCGGCACCTTGCATTGCGCCGAGCGCGGCTTCGTCGATCTGCTGCTGAACGAGTGGCCGGACTGGAGCGGCCCCTTGCTGCCGGTGCCCATGGACGCCCGTGGCTATGACGGCAAGCGCTTGCAGGTCGAAGCCTCGGCGGTCGGCGACCTGTTCCTGCTGGCCGCCCGTGGGCGCAACGTCTTCGTCCAGCTCAGCCCCCGTGAAAACGCCGTGGCCCAAGGCTTCGGCGAAGGCCGGACGTACAAGGAAATCGCCCGCGACCTGGGCATGTCGCCCAACACCGTGCGCCATCACATCCGCGCCATCTACAGCAAGCTCGGGGTCAACGACAAAACCCGCATCGCCCACCTGCTGCACACGCCACCTGACTGATCCACAGCGCTGACCCGCACTGACCGATTCGCCGGTTTTACCGGCGACGGGATCCCTTTGCCTTTTTTTTGCCACTGCCCGGTACCGGCGAGCCGTTCGCCACACAACCCCTCGAAGAAGAGACGAAAGCGCATGAGCAACCACCTTCACCGCACCCTCGCCGCGATCACCGGCGGCCTGTTGAGCCTCCAGGCCAGCGCCGCCGACCTCAACGCCCGGGACTTTTTCGGTGCGCCGTCCGGCACCAGCCTCGGCGTGCTGTACTTGCCGGCCACCCGCGCCAATGACTACCACGGCCCGGCCGACAGCACCGGCAAGGCCGAACTGAAGGTCAACGCCGTGGCCTATCGTCAGGTGTTCTTCACCGACCTCTGCGGCACCCTGTGCACGCCGCAATTCATCGTGCCCTTCGCCGACATCGACGCCCGCCTGCCCGGCGCCAGCGGTCACACCGGCGAAAGCGGCTTCGGCGACCCGCAAGTCGGCGGCACGCTGTTCTTCATCAACGACCCGGCCTCGCGCACCTACAGCGGCCTGCTGACCCTCGTCACCCTGCCGGTCGGCGAGTACCACGGGCAGAACCCGGACGTGTCGCCGGGCGCCAACCGCTGGGGCACCACCTTCGTTTACAACTACACCCAGGGCATCGGCGAAAAGTGGGTGCTGGAAGCCAACCTCGAAGCCCAGCTCTACGGCAAGAACGACGACTATTTCGGCGCCGAACTGAAACAGGATCCGCTCTACCGCCTGCAAGCCTTCGCCTCCTACGACTTCACCCCCGCCACCTACGGCGCGCTGCGGCTGATCCACGCCGATGGCGGCGAACTGCGGATCAACGACCAGCGCATCGACGACACCCACAAGCGCTACACCCAGGTCGGTTTCGAGGTCGGCCACTGGCTCGATCCGCAGAACCAACTGATGTTCAGCCTCTCGCAGAACGTCGCCACCGATAACGGCTACCACGGCGCGGACGCCTTGCTGCGTCTGGTCCACGTGTTCTGATCGACTGTCCCGGAGCTTGCCCATGACCACCCAGACCAGGCCGCTGTCCGGCGGCAACCTGTTCGCCTCCTCGCAACTGGCGCTGCTCGCGGCCATTGTGCTGTTTGCCGCGATCACCCCGACCATCCTCATGACCGCGCCGGCCGTCGCCGCGCAACTGGCCACGCAATGGCAATTGAGCCCGTCGCAGATCGGCGACCTGTTTTCCACCGAACTGGGCGCCATGAGCCTTGCCACCCTGCCCGCGTTCTGGTGGCTCAAGCGCGTCAACTGGCGCACCGCGGCGGTGCTGGCCGGCGTGCTGTTCATCGGCGCCAACCTGCTGTCGATCTGGGCCCAGGATTACAGCGCCCTGCTGGCCCTGCGTTTTTGCAGCGCGCTGGCCGGGGGCTCGCTGATGATCATCTGCCTGTCCAGCGCCGCGTCCACGGCCAATCCCAGCCGGGTCTACGGCTTGTGGGTGATGGGCCAACTGGTGGTCGGCGCCATCGGCCTGAGCGTGCTGCCACGGCTGTTCGAACACTACGGGCTGGCGGCCTGCTACCTGATCCTCGCGGTGCTGATGACGCTGTTCCTGCCGCTGGCGCGTTACTTCCCCCAAGGCGCGCCGACCGGGCAGCAGAGCGTCGATGAACGCCCGCGCGCGGCGAAGTGGAAGGTCGCGCTGGGCATTCTCGGCATCCTCAGCTTCTACATCAGCCTCAGCGGCGTCTGGACCTTTATCGGCGCCATCAGCGCCAACGCCGGCATCTCCGCCGACGCCAGCGGCGAAGTGCTCGCCATCGCCACCGTGATGGGCATCGTCGGTGCCGGCTGCGCCTCGCTGATCGGTGACCGCCTGCCGCGCGTGCTGCTGTTGCTGCTGGGCTACGGCCTGATGGCCGGCGCGGTGCTGTTGTTGCTGGGCCAGCCGCCACTGGCCCGGCTCGCCCTCGCGGCGCTGGCCTTCAAGTTCACCTGGACCTTCATCCTGCCGCTGATCCTCGCCTGCCTGGCGGACCTGGACCGCTCCGGAAAACTGATGAACGCCTCCAACCTGGTGATCGGTGGCGGCCTGGCGATAGGCCCGGCCATCGCCGGCCGCCTGATCGAAAGCAGCGGCGGTTTCCAGCCGCTGCTGATCAGCGCCGCCAGCGTAACCCTCATCTCCCTGTTGCTGATTCTCGGCTGCCGCACCAACGCCTGAGCCGCCCCATTACCTTGAAAGAACGGAATGACCATGAGCCGAACCACTGCTTTTTTCTTCGATGAACTCAGCCTCTGGCACAGCGCCGGCCTGCACGCCCTGACCCTGCCGGTCGGCGGCTGGGTGCAACCGCCCGCCGCCGCCGGCCACGCAGAATCGCCGGAAACCAAGCGCCGCCTGAAAAGCCTGCTGGACGTCTCCGGCCTGACCCGCCAGTTGCAGGTGCGCAGTGCCGCCAGCGCCACGGACGAGGATCTTTTGCGCGTCCACACCGCCGAGTACCTGCAGCGCTTCAAGGCCCTGAGCGACGCCGGCGGCGGCGAACTCGGGCCGCACGCGCCCATCGGCCCCGGCAGTTACGACATCGCCAGGCTGTCCGCCGGCCTGGCCATGGCCGCGGTCGATGCGGTGCTGGCCGGCGAAGTGGACAACGCCTACTCGCTGTCGCGACCACCGGGCCACCACTGCCTGGCCGACAGCGCCATGGGCTTCTGCTTCCTGGCGAACATCGCCATCGCCGTCGAGGCGGCCAAGGCCAAACGCGGCCTGGGCAAAGTCGCGGTCATCGACTGGGACGTGCACCACGGCAACGGCACCCAGTCCATCTTCGAGGAGCGCGGCGATGTGCTGACCATCTCCCTGCACCAGGACGGCTGCTTCCCGCCCGGCTACAGCGGCGAAGACGACCGCGGCCGCGGCGCCGGGCTGGGAGCGAACATCAACATCCCGCTGCCACCGGGCAGCGGCCATGACGCCTACCTGCACGCCATGCAGCGCATCGTGATCCCGGCGCTGGAGCGCTTCGAGCCGGAGCTGATCGTCGTCGCCTGCGGCTACGACGCCAACGCCGTCGACCCGCTGGCGCGGATGCTGCTGCACAGCGACTCGTTCCGGCAGATGACCCGTCTGGTGCGCGAAGCGGCCGAACGCCTGTGCCAGGGGCGCTTGGTGCTGGTCCACGAAGGTGGGTATTCCGAAGCGTATGTGCCGTTCTGCGGGCTGGCGGCGATCGAGGAACTGGCCGGCATCAGGACCGACGTCAACGACCCGATGCTGGAGTTCGTGCAGTTGCAACAGCCGAGCGCCACCGTGACGGCCTTCCAGCGGCGGCTGGTGGACGAGATGGCTGAAAAGCGCTGACGTCAGGCTGGGCGGGGCCTGCCTTGCAGGCCCTTGCTGGACTGCGCTGCCGCATCCCACGTGGCCATCACCTGGGGGATCGCCGCCTCGATCAGCGCATGCGGCACCTCGTCCCGGGCGAGGATCGAAACCCCTTGCAGAAAACTGTCGAACACCGTCGCCATCACCCGCGCGTCAGTGGCCTCCGGCAGCAACCCGTCGCGAATCCCACGCTCGACGCAGGCCACGAACCCCGCCCGCGTGCGCAGCCGCGACTGCGTCAGCGCTTCCGTCACTCGCGTATTTTCCGGGCTCGGCGCACTCATCACGCCGAGCGCCACCATGCAGCCCTTGGGGTGACCGTCCTCGCACTGCATGCAGGTTGACTGGCGCAGCGCTGTCTCGATGGCCTCGCGCGGCGGCAGGCATTCATCCCAGAGGCATTCGGTGACTTGGGCGTAGCTCGTCAGGTAACGCTGCACGCACTCGTTGAACAGCGCCTCCTTCGAACCGAATGCCGCGTAGAAGCTCGGGGCGGATATCCCGCCGCCGAGCCCGGCTTTCAACTGGGTCAGCGAGGTCGCGTCATAACCGTGCTGCCAGAACAGGTGCAGCGCCTGGTCAACCGCCTGGTCGCGATCGAATGTGCGGGGACGGCCCATTTTCGCCATGTCGGAAATCCTCTGGAAAACGAGTTAGATACTATTCGATACATAAATCATTGACAACACACGGGAGCGACCGCCAACATTTGTATCGATTGGTATCCAAATCGAAATACTTGTTCAAGGAGTTCTCCGTGACCACCTCACTTCCCTCGCCAGCAGCGCCCGAGCGCTTGCCTGTCGGCGCCCTGCTCGCCCTGGCCATGACCGGCTTTCTCTGCATCGTCACCGAAACCCTGCCCGCCGGGCTGTTGCCGCTGATCAGCGAGGGCCTGGCGATTTCCCCGTCGATGGCCGGGCAGATGGTCACCGCCTACGCGCTGGGTTCGGTGCTGGCGGTGATTCCCATGACCATCGCCACCCGTGGCTGGCGCCGGCGCAATGTGCTGTTGCTGACCATCGTCGGCTTCCTGCTGTTCAACTCGATCACCGCGCTGTCATCCCATTACGGCGTGACGCTGGTGGCGCGCTTCTTTGCCGGTGTCTCGGCGGGCCTGGCCTGGAGCCTGCTGGCCGGTTATGCGCGGCGCATGGTCGCGTCACAGCAACAGGGCAAGGCGTTGGCATTGGCGATGGTCGGCACGCCGATCGCCCTGTCCCTCGGCGTGCCGCTCGGCACCTGGCTCGGCGGGCTGGTCGGCTGGCGCAGCACCTTTGGCCTGATCTCGGCGCTGACCCTGGCGTTGATCGTCTGGGTGCTGGTGAAAGTCCCCGACTACCCGCCGCAGCCGGCGCACCAGCGCCGGTCGCTGCGCGCGGTGCTGACCACGCCGGGGGTGCGGCCGGTGCTGGCGGTGGTGATCAGTTGGATGCTGGCGCACAACATCCTCTACACCTACATCGCCCCGTTCGTGGCGCCGGCGGGGCTGGCGGAACGGGTGGATCTGGTGCTGCTGGTGTTCGGCATCTTCGCGCTGGCCGGGATCTGGATGACCGCCCGGCTGGTCGAGCCGCTGCTACGCGTGACCACCCTGGTCAGCCTGGCGACCTTCGCGTTGGTGTCGCTGGTATTTGGCGTGCTCGGCAGCGTGCCTGAAGTGATCTACCTCGGCGTGGCGGTCTGGGGCCTGAGCTTCGGCGGCGCGGCGACACTCCTGCAGACCGCCCTGGCGGACGCCGCGGGCGATGGCGCGGATGTGGCGTTGTCACTCAACGTGGTGGCGTGGAACAGCGCGATTGCGGGGAGCGGCGTGGCCGGTGGGGTGTTGCTGGATCGCTGGGGTGTCGAAGCGTTTCCGTGGGCGATGCTGGTGCTGCTGGGACTCGCTTTCGCCATCGCCCGCGGGGCCCGGGCCCATGGGTTTACGCCGGGGCCTAGGCGGGCTGAGGCTGGGGTGGTTGCGGGGCATTGAGATCGCTGTCGCGCGGTAGGAGCGAGCTTGCTCGCGAAAACCTGTCGGACATGCCCGGCGCACCTCACCCAGCCAACTCCTCCATCACCTGCGCGGTCGTAATGACCTCGCGAAAATGATGCGTCCAAAGGTCAATCCCCAACCGCCCCGAACGGTCCAGCGAGGAGCCCACGGTCAGGTCGGTGACCAGCGTCGGGCTAAGGCCGGCATCGAACAGCGCGAACCCGGCGGCGAGCACGCAGGTCTCGGTCTGCATGCCGCAGACCAGCACCCGCTCCACCCCAAGCTGCTTGATGTACTCGAGGGCTTCGGCGCTCTGGCCGTAGCCGTGCTTGACGAACACCCGGTCAACCTCGACCAGGCACTCGTCTTCCGCCGCCGGGTGCCAGCCAAGCTGGCGTTGAAACGGCGTGACCTGCTCATCATGCAGTTCGACCGAGGCGATCGCCGGCAACCGTGCCGACAGCCAGCGCGCCCGGTCGACCAGCCACTCGGGCGGGCTGAAGGTGGACTGGATGTCGACGATGAGTAGCACCTGGCGCATGGACGGCCCTCGAAGGTGAATGAAGGGCGCGGAGTATATCGCCAGTGGCGTGCCACACACACTGGGCCCCCTCGATACCTGCAGCGGATGATAGGCTACGCCCCACTCGGCTTTTTCCATCCGCTACAGGAGATTCCCCCATGCTCGGCGTGACCGACTACGGCGCTTTCGTGATCGCGTTCATCATCGTCCTGGCCATTCCCGGCCCCGGCAACTTCGCGCTGATCACGGCCACCGGCAAGGGCGGGATCAAGGCGGGCATGGCGGCGACCTGCGGGGTGATTCTCGGTGATCAGGTGCTGTTGTGGCTGGCAGTCGCCGGCGTCGCGACGCTGCTGGCCGCTTATCCGGCGGCCTTCCACCTGGTGCAGTGGGTAGGCGCAGCCTATCTGGCGTACCTGGGCCTGCGCATGCTGCTGAGCAAACCCGGCGGCGCGCCGCGCAAGAGCCGCATGGACAACG
Source organism: Pseudomonas sp. 20P_3.2_Bac5 (assembly GCF_025466035.1). Classification (NCBI taxonomy): domain Bacteria; kingdom Pseudomonadati; phylum Pseudomonadota; class Gammaproteobacteria; order Pseudomonadales; family Pseudomonadaceae; genus Pseudomonas; species Pseudomonas sp. 20P_3.2_Bac5. Next base: position 51,555 of record NZ_JANLOA010000057.1, read on the forward strand.
GCCACTACCTGCGCCAGACCATGATGATCACCCTGCTCAACCCCAAGGCGATCATGTTCTACATGGCATTCTTCCCGCTGTTCGTCGATCCGGTGAAGCACCAGGGCCTGGTGACGTTCGGCTTCCTCGCCGCGACCGTCGCGGTGGTGACCTTCCTCTACGGCCTGATCGCCGTGGTCCTGACCCATAAACTGGCCGAACGCATGCGCGCCAACCCGCGCATCAGCAACCTGTTCGAACGCGCGGCAGGCGCCTGTCTGGTGGGGTTCGGGATCAAGCTGGCGGCCATGCGCTAATAACGTTCACCGTCGTTGACAGTCCCGCAGAAAACGGCAGAATCGCCGGCCTTTTTCGTGACAGGACGGCTCCCATGCAACGGATTGTGATTCTCGGCAATGCCGGCAGTGGCAAATCCACCCTCGCCCGCGCCCTGGGCAAACGCCTCGACCTGCCGGTGGTGCACCTGGACCAACTGTTCTGGGAGCCCGGTTGGGTCGAGCCCGATGCCGAGCAGTTTCGCAAGCGGGTCCGCAACGCCGTCGCATCCGATAGCTGGGTCTGCGAAGGCAACTACGCCCGACGCACCTTCGACCTGCGTCTGCCCCGCGCCGACCTGATCATCTGGCTCGATACGCCGCGGCTCATCTGCTTACCGCGAGTGCTCCTGCGCAGCCTGATGAGCCGTCCGCGCCCCGACCTTGCAAAAGGCTGCAGCGAAAAGCTCGACCGGGAATTCCTCACTTTCCTCAAGTTCATCTGGCAATTCGATCGCGGCTACCGGCCCGGCATCGAACGCGTGCGCCTGGCCGTCGGCCCGCAGGTGCCGGTGGTGCACCTGCGCGGCAACCGGCAGGTCGACGAATTTCTTCAAGCTCTGGGGATCGCCGCCGATACAGCCTGAACCAGTATGGAAACTAAAGGCTACCGATCATGAGCCCAACCATCGCGGGATTGCGCATTTCCCCCGTGTACATTGCGCCCCAGCCGGCACCCGTCAGTACCGAGAGCATCAACGCGGTCGAGGCGGTCACGGCCATTCCCAGCACCACCGTCAGCCTTGGGCAGAGCCCCAACAGCAACGAGGACGCACGCCTCTACACCTCGCGAGGCACCCTCGGCGCGTCGCAGGTCCGCTACGCGCTGGAGCAAGACAACCTCGACAAACTCAGCATCAGCCTGATCAGCAGCATCCAGTCGTCCTCCATCGGCGCCCGCTTCCAGGGCATCGGCGCGGCCTTGCTGGAGCAACTGGCGGCCAATGGCGGGCAATCCGTTTCGCAATCGGTGTTCACCTTTACCGAAGGCACCCAGCCCAGCGCCGAGGCACTGAAACTGCAAGGCAACGGCCTGCGCGAGAACCCGACCAACGCCGTCAGCCTGACCCTGACCAGCGCCTCCGGCGCCACCATCACCCTGTCCCTGGCCAGCAACGAGAAAGGCCTGGCGGTCAGCGCCCAGGTTGAGGGCGGCCAGCTCACTGACAATGAACTCAAGGGCCTGGCTGCGCTGGCTGACAGTTTCCAAGGCGCCATCAATGGCCTGACCGAAGATCCGCCGCGCCTGGACCTCGGTAATCTGGTCAAGCTCGACCCGAGCCTGTTCAGCTCCTTGCAGATGAGCGCACAGCTGGAAACCGCCAGCGGCGAACCGCAGCGCTTCAACCTGAGCCTGGACGACAGCGCCCGCACCCTGAGCCTGCAAGGCCCTTCCGGCAACGTGCAGTTGAACCTCGATACCCGCGACAAGACGCTGCTGGGTAACGATGCCCAGCGCCAGGCGGCGATCCAGAACTACCTGACCCAGTTCGACACGGCGCAGCGCCGGGGCAAGGGTGATGAAAACCTGACGAACCTGTTCAAGGCCGCCTTCGTTCAGCTCAACAGCGCGGACGATGGCGCCAAGACCGCCACCGAACGCACCTCGGTGCTGGGCAAGAACGACCGCGTGCTGCTCAGCGGCCTGGCCGACTTCAGCGCCTCGATCAGCCAGGAGGTCAAGCAGGTCAACCCGATGCGGCTGTCGGAGACTGACTACTTCGACTACAAGGTTTCCCAGTCGACCACGGTTCGTGGCACTGCTGAGGCCGCCCGCTCGGTCCAACAGGACCAGCAGGCCAGCCTGAAAGCCGCCTACCACGCAAGCCTCAACCCGGAAGTGGCGCTGGCGCTTGGCACTGATAACGCGTCGCAGAACTACCGCTATCACGAGATCAACGATCAATCGAGCAGCAGCACTCGCCTGGCCTACGACAAGAAAGACCGGCTGATCGAGGCTACCGCGACTCAGCAGGCTAGCCAGAACGAGCGTGTTCGTACCTTTATCAATGGTGCGGTGGAAGCGGATGTGAGCACGCCGACCTCGACGTCCGGGTCGCGTAACCTGCTGGGTCTGCTCAATGACGCGTTCACTCAGGAACGGGCGTCGTTGAGGGATCGCGGGGTTTCGATTCTCGAAGCACAGTTGGCGTCGAAACGCAGTGAGTGGGGATTGCAGTCCAACACGTCGGACATCCGCGGCTAGCAACATGCAGCGGACAGGTGTAGGAGCGAGCTTGCTCGCGAAACGCCGCGACCTAAATCGTCCAACATGCACCCACGAGCAATGGCGCTGGATGCTTGACCCTCAGCCCAGCAGGTCAGTGATCCACTGAACCTGCCGGGCCAAATCCCGCACTTTCTCTTCCGGCACGGCCTGCCGGGCCTGGGCGAAGTTGACCAGCGTGCGCTGCTTCAACCGCAACAACCGCTGCCACTTGGCCAGGAACGCCGGGCTGCGCGCCTGCATCTGCAACGGCCCGAAGTACAGTTCCTCGGGGCTGTACAGCACCGGCCCGCTGCGCTCGGCGACGATGATTTCGTAGTCGAAGCGATTTTCCCGCAGCACTTCTTCGCTGAGGATGCGGTAGTCGTTGTCCATCAGCCATTGCCGTAGCGGCTGCTCGCCGCCGTTGGGCTGCAGGACCAAGCGTTCCTCGCCGCTCAGGTGGGCCTTGCCGCTGGCGAGGATGTCGCGAATCGTCTCGCCGCCCATGCCGCACAGGCTGACCGCCGTGATCCCGTCCCCCGCCTCGATCGCCGCCAGGCCGTTGGCCAGGCGCACGGTGATGCCGTGTTGCAGGTCGTTCTCGCGAACCGTGCGCTCGGCCGCACGAAACGGCGTCAACGCGACCTCGCCCGCCACCGCCGCCGCAATGGCGCCACGGCGCATCAACGCGACCGGCAGATAGGCGTGGTCCGAGCCGATATCGGCCAGCCGCGCCCCGGCTGGCACCTGCGCCGCCACGCGCTCCAGGCGCTTGGACAATGTCTGTTCGTTCACTACCGCCCCTTTTTCACCACAAGCGTCCGGCGCGCTTGGCCGGATCGGGGGCAATTCTGTCGGGCAATGCCGGGTATTTCAAATGGTCGGTGCTGGTTTAGCGGCGATCGGCGCGCGGGTTGCAACCGGCGACGCTGGCCAACCCATTCCAAATGGCCAGCCGATAGGCGACACTCGCCACTTCATGGACGTCTGCAACAACGCTCGGGGCCTGATTGCACGGCCGGGCCATGATCAAGTTGTATCAATCGGACGCCATGAACCATGCCCGTTGACCTGAAAGCGCTCTACCCCAAACTGATCCACCTGATGCTGGACACGGTCTTCGTGGTCGACCGGGACAACCGGATCGTCTTTGTCAGCGACGCCTGCGAGGCACTGTTGGGCTACCGCGCCGACGAACTGACCGGCACCCTGATCACCCAGTACATGCACCCCGACGACCTGCCGGCCACGCGGGCTTCGATCATCCGGGTGATGAACGGGCAACCTCACTTCGATTTCCGCAACCGCTATATCCGCAAGGACGGCGGTGTGGTGAATATTCTCTGGGCGGCCTTCTGGTCCGACGAGGTGGAGGCGCGGATCGGTGTCGCGCGCAACGTCACGGCCCTGACCCGGGCCGAGGATGAGCTGCGGTTTCTCGCCCATCACGACCCGCTGACCAAACTGACCAACCGCTCGGTGTTCAATGACCGCCTGGAATCGGCCCTGCGCACGGCGCAGCGTCACAACAGCACGGCGGCCTTGCTGTTTCTGGATATCAATGACTTCAAGCTGATCAACGATGTCCACGGGCATGCCGCCGGTGATCGCGTGCTGTGCGCCATTGCCCGGCGCCTGGAACGCTGCGTGCGCGAGACGGACACGGTGGCGAGGATGGGCGGTGATGAGTTCACCGTGCTGCTGAGCGATATCCCGTCGGAAGAAGCCGTTGCCGAAAAGGTGGCGCAGATTCTCGCGGTCATGGCCGAACCGCTGGGTGACGACTTCGACGGGCTTTCCATGCCGTCCTGCAGCATCGGTGTGGCCTGCTATCCCGCTGACGGCGAGGATGCCGATACCCTGCTCAGCCATGCGGACAGCGATATGTACCGGGTAAAAAGGCGTCGTTCGGCGGCGGGATAAGACATACGGAATGTATTTCCACGCGTCCTGTGTAATGGCTCAGGCCTTGAATTACGCTGTATACCGTATTCGCCTGACACCTCCATAAAATGTCTACTGCGTCACATTTTTCCTGATGGTTTCACGGGCAATAAAAACAATGCCCGGACGCGTTTTGGCTCAAACATAAGTGGAAATATTCAGCCACTCGTTCAGATGCCAAGCACCTCATTTGAACCGTTTCACGGACCCAGTTCCAACGTCAGAACGGGCGCAATCAGAGCTGATAAATGCCGTCGATTTTTCATTTTTCACGAACAGGCCATCGCCCACTTTCCCGTTGAACAGCGGACACTTTTACTCCATTCCACTACGCATGCCTTCGTCGCTCTCTCACCCCGGGATTGCTCCATGTTTTCGGGGGCGAGACACCTTTACGACTATAAAAATCATCAAACGCCACTTAATACCGCCCGCACTTCCGATGCGTGCACGTTGAATACGACCTTGCAACTTCCCCACCCACAACCTAACTGCAAAAAAACAAACAACAACTAAAATTCGCCTTTCATGCACCGCCAAGAATCCAGAAAAAATAGCAACACAACAACCCCAACAATAAAACAACAAACAACGCTCCTAAACCCAAATAACCATCTGAACGCAAGCCCAACAACTTCCCCCAAACTAAAATCAACTTACCAAACTACTAGCCCAACTAATAAATCCTTATTTAAAAATCACGCGACTACCAACCCGGCCGGCCTTACCAACTATTTCTTGCAAACAAAAGACATTCGCGCAAACTTTTCGAGTTCACCCGAGCCATTCCGCAGCCGCGCCACGCGCAGCAAAAAGTTACCGCTTTACAAATAGTTAGCGCGTTAACAAATCGCGCGCTCGCCCCGCCCCACCTGCCCTGCAGGCGATCAAGGGACAACCTGCCCCTCGCTTCGCCATTAGCGCACTTACAATACTTACACTTCCTGACGTCAATTAATCCGCGTCAAAAAAAATGATGTCACATTGCCATTGACCGCCGGTCGCAACAGCGCTATTAATGCGGTCGTACTACCTCTGACCCTGCTATGGGTCATCGCTGCGACGGAATGCGGGGGGGAGCATAAAATCAAACGGACGATGGTTTTCACCATTAAAGAATCCGTTTTTTAAAACGCGCCACGCAGACCGGGGGGGGCTGTTCAAGCCCAGCAGAAATAGGGGAGCGCTCCTTCGAGCAAAGGGGCAGATATCAAGAAAACCTAGAAAAACATCCATCTTGGAGCCTGACAAAGAACAGGCGCGATGGGGTGTCGACGCAGTTCACCTGCGCGACGGTGCAACGCGGTATCACGCCGCTGAATGCTGTTCTATTTTTTCGAGAATCAAACTAATTACACGCCTGCGCATGCGCCTCAACCGAGGCCGCTTGTCTGTGCCTGCGTAAAACTTTTTTGGCTGATCTTTTTTCGGCCCGGGCGCCCTTGCGCCTGAAAAATGCCAACGGTTTACCAAGGATGTTCGGCTCCGTCAGGACGCCGGCTCGAGTGTGCTCAATCGCTAGAGAAACAAAGATGCTGGATGTATCCCGACGATCGAATGACCTGCCTCTAAAAACCTCCTCGCCAATCACTGACAGCAAGGTTCCCATGCTCTATTCCCACGTACCGGCGAAGGCGCTGCTGTGCGCCCTCGGTTTTGCCGTGATGACCGCCAACGCAGCATTGGCCAACGAATCCGCCACCCAGGTCCCGCAATCCCAGGTCCCGCAATCCCAGGCTTCGCAAGCCCAGGTGATGGTCAAGGCCGTGGAATTCAGCGGTAACCGCACCTTCACCACCGAGCAGCTCAGCGCGCAGATCGCCGGCGATATCGGCCGCCCGATGAGCCTGGTCGAAATGAAAGCCCTGGCCGCCAAGGTCGAGGCCTACTACCAGGCCTCCGGCTACCGCCTGGTCAAGGTGGTGGTGCCCGCCCAGGACTTCGCCAACCAGAACGCCCTCAAGCTGGTGGTTCTCGAAGGCTGGTTGGGTAACGTGCAAGTCACGGGTGCCAAACGTTTCTCCAACGAGCAGGTGCTTGACGCCCTGACCGCGGGCGGCGTGGTCGCCGGCAAGCCGTTCACCCTGGAACAGGTCGAGCGCTCGCTGACTCACCTCAATCGCCTGTCCGGCATCGAGGTCAGTTCGACCCTGCAGCCAGGCGTGGAAACCGGTTCCACCGACCTGGTGGTCGATGTCACCGAGGCAGCGCGCGTCCAGGGCGCCGTGGAAGTCAACAACTACGGCAGCAAGGACACCGGTGAAACCCGCGTGATCCCGAGCCTGAAGTTCGCCAACCTGAGCGGCCACGGCGACGAAGCCAACGTCATGGCGCTGACCTCCATCGGCGACGGCGACTTGTGGTACGGCTACGTCGACTACAGCCTGCCGCTCAACGCCCAAGGCACCAAGGCCCGCGCTTACTTCTCGAAAGGTAACGTCGACGTCGGCAACACCTACCGCGTGCTGGAAATCGAAGGTGACAACCAGAGCTGGGGCCTGGGCGTTTCGCAAGACTTCGTGCGCTCGGCGCGCAGCATCATCACCGCCGAGGCCTGGCTGGAATCGCAAGACCTGGAGCAAAGCATCCTGGGCGTGCGTACCGCCGAAGACAAGATCCGCAAACTGCGCTTCAGCCTGAACCTGGACAACTCCGACCTGTACGGCCGCACCCTCGCCACCGCCGGCCTGCACTACGGCCTGGGCGAAGCGTTGGGTGGCATGGACGACGAGTCGATCATGTCCAGCCGCGCCGCCGCCAAGGCGGACAACACGTTCACCAAGTTCACCTTCGACATCGCTCGCCTGCAACAGATCACCCCGCGTTTCCTGGTGATCCCGCGCATCGCCGGCCAGTACTCCCTCGATTCGCTGGTGTCCAGCGAGCAGTGGGGTGTCGGCGGCTTCAACTCGGTGGTCGGCCACGCGCCGTCGACCTGGTCGGGTGACCACGGTTTCACCGCCAGCCTGGAAGGTCGCTACTCGTTGTTCAAGGACAACGACCGCTACCAGGCCACCGCGCGTATCGACCACGGTCAGGTCTGGCTGAAGGAAACCCTGGTTGGCCAGGACGATCATCAGGACCTGACCGGCGCCGCCATCGGCCTGCTGGCCCGTCCGATCGACAGCGTCGACCTGCGCGTAGACATCGGTGTGCCCCTCAGTGAGAAAACCGAGGACAGCACCTACGTCTACGCCCAGGCCCGCTATCGCTTCTGAGCCACGGAAACCACACCCAATTCGCACAGGTAAGTACTCATGTCCCGCAAGAAAAAAGGCACGAAGACATTCATCAAGGCGGTCTCGGTTTCCGTGATCGGCGCCAGCAGTTCGGTTGCATTCGCAGCACCCACAGGCGGCGTGGCCGTGTCCGGTGGCATCTCCATCGGCACCATGAACAACAACGAACTGGTCATCACCCAGGCGTTGCAGAAAGGCATCATCAACTGGACCGACTTCAGCATCGACGCTGGCGAGCTGGTGCGTTTCGCACAGAACGCCGGCAACGACTCGATCACCCTGAACCGGGTGCTGGGCAGCCAGGTCTCGCAGATCCAGGGCGCCCTCCAGGCCAACGGCAACATCTTCCTGATCAACCCCAACGGCATCGTTTTCGGCGCCGGTTCCCAGGTCGACGTGGCCGGCCTGCTGGCGACCACCTTCGACGTCACCGACCAGAGCTTCCTCAACGGTGGCCAACTGAACTTCACCCAGGTCGCCGGCAAAGACCTGGCCAGCATCGCCAACCAGGGCCAGATCACCACCGGCAGCGGTGGCTTCGTCTACCTGGTGGCGCCGAAGGTCGACAACTCCGGCTACGTGATCGCCAACGTCGGCCGCGTGACCATGGCTGCCGGTGACCGCTTCACCGTCAACCTGCAAGGCAGCAACCTGATCAACTTCAGCGTGTCCGCCGACACCCTGGCCGCCGCTACCGGCAACGACCTGACCGGTGTCAACAACAGCGGTACCGTCAAGGGCGATACCGTCCTGCTGCAGGGCAACTCCGCCAGCGGCCTGATGAGCTCGGTGGTCAACAACGGCGGCATCATCGAAGCCACCGACCTGACCATCAACGCGGGCGATATCGTCCAGGCGGGCACCGTCAAGGGTGTCGGCGTCGCCGCGGCCACCACCGCGACCCTGGCCGCGACCAACACCATCACCACCGCCGACAACAGCGCCACCCGCGCCAACACCCTGAACCTCTCGGTCACCGGCGCCGGTGCTTCCATCGGTGCCGAAGGCGCGGCCCTGCGCGTCGACGCCGACGTGCTCAACGCCAATGCCGCCAACGGCCACGTGCTGGTCACCGACGTCAACGGCGGCGTGGCACTGGGCGAAGTCAACGCCGGCACCGCGACCGAAGGCGGCAGCGTGGTGATCACCGCCCAGAACGGCAGCATCACCTCGGCCGACACCAGCAAAACCAACGTTTCCGGCTACTCGGCCAAGTTCGTCGCCGACGGCGCCGTGGGCACCGACAGCGATGCGGTCAACACCAAGGTCGGCGTGCTCTCCGCCTCGACCCAGAACGGCGGCATCAACGTCAAGAACCAGGGCGCCGTGATTCTCGGCGACGTCGTCGCTCGCGAGCAGATCACCATCAATGGCCAGCCCGCGGTTTCCGGCGCCATCGACAACAGCGGTTCGATCACCCTGAGCAACGGCAACACCGGCAGCAAGAACGTCAAGGTGCAGGCCACTGAAGGCGTGGTCCTCACCGGCACCGTTTCGGCCACCAACAGCCTGACCGTGACCTCCGACACCGGCAGCATCCTGGCCGCCCAGGCGGGCACCTCGCTGGTCGGTCGCACCGTCAACCTCAACGCCGGCACCGAAGTCGGCGACGCCTCCCAGGCCCTGAGCACCCAGAGCAACACCGTCAACGCCGCCGCCGGCAACGGTGGCGTGTACTTGAGCGAAAGCCAGGGCCTGACCATCGGCACCCTCACCGCCGCCGGCACCGACAACAACGTCGTGCTCAACGCGACCCAGGGCAACATCACCGTCGGCAGCATCACCGCCACCGGCGGCAAGGTCGACCTCACCGCGGGCAACGGCGGCATCACGGCCACCGGTTCCGGCACCAACGTCACCGCGGCTGAGCTGACCGCATCGAGCAAATCCGCTATCGGTGCCGCCAACAAGGCGCTGAGCACCAGCGTCGACAAGATCACCGCCACCACCACCGCGGCCCAGTCCGGCGTGTACCTGTCCAACGGCAAGGCGCTGAACAGCCTGTCGGTGACCACGCCGAACGGTGACACCAACGTCGCCTTCACCGGTGGTTCGCTGGTCTACAGCCGCAACCTCAACAGCCTGACCCTGAACCGCACCCAGGCGCTGGACCTGTCGTTCTCCAACACCGCCAGCGGCTTCAAGCTGAACGGCATCGACGCCGGCGCCGACAAGAGCGTCTCGCTGACCGCCGCCGGTGACATCACCCAGGGCAGCGGCAGCATCGTCGGCAAAGACGTGGTCATCGACGCCTCGGGTAACGTCGGCGCCGTCGGTACTGCCCTGCAGACCCAGGCCAGCACGCTGAACCTGACCAGCCGCAACGGCATCGCCAACGTCGCCAACACCTCCGCCGACCTGACCGTGACCGCCAAGGCCAACTCCACCAACGGTGCCGTCACCGTCGGCCAGAGCGGCAACCTGGCGGTCAACTCGATCGTCGCCAAGAAAGCCGTCGAGCTGACCGCCGGTGGCGCTGTCACCACCGCCGCCGACGCCGTCGGCACGCCGATCTCCGCCGGCTCGCTGAACGTCACCGCCGCCTCCATCGGCACCAGCAGCAAAGCGCTATCGAGCCAAGTGGCGGGTGGCGCGGTCAACCTGACCGCCACCGGCGGCGACATCAACTACGCCAACATCGGCGCCATCAGCCTGCTGGACGTCCTCGCCACCCAAGGCAAGATCGCCTTCCAGAACTCCGGTGACGTGGTCGTCGGCCAGGTCAAGGCCGGCGGCACCGTCGACTTCAAGGTCTCCGGCAACGTCACCGACGGCAACGGCTCGGCCGCCAACTTCATCACCAGCGGCCTGACCGCGGCGGTGAAATCGTTCGGCACCTCGGGCGACGCCATTGAAATCCAGGTCGACGAACTGGTGATCGACGCCGCCAACGGCGGTATCTACGCCCGCCAGAGCAACGGCAACCTGCTGTCCCTGGTGCAGGCCACCAGCGGCGGCACCGGCAGCGACATCCAGATCGCCGCGGACGGCAGCATCAAGCTGGGCAACGTCGACGCCGGCGGCAACAACGTCAAGCTGAGCGCCGGCGGCACCATCGAAGATGGCCGCAGCAACAAGACCAAAGCCAACGTCGTCGCCCGCGAACTGGACATGAGCGCACCCGGCGGCATCGGCAAACAGGGCCAACTGGACCTGGATGTCAGCTTCCTCTCCGCCGCCGGCGGCAGCGGTGGCGTGACCGCCACCAACGCCGGTGCCGTGGCCGTGAACAGCAGCTCGCTGACCGGCAAGGGCGCGAGCGCGATCACCATCGTCGCCACCGCGATCACCGTGCTGGACAACAGCGGCGGCACCATCACCATGGATGGCGGCTCGCTGACCCTGACCGCGACCTCGGGCAACATCGTCTTCCTCAACCAGACCGACACCATCTACCTGCCAGGTGGCGGCAGCATCACCCTGACCGCGATGAACAAGGCCAGCTCGCAGGTGCCGGGTTATGACGGCGTGATCATCGCCGGCAACCTGAAGACCGACGGCGGCAACATCACCCTGCAAGCGCAGTCGAACATCACCATCGGCATGCTCGATGCCGGCACCACCGGTAACGTCACCGTCGCTTCGGCCGGCGGCGTGATCCTCGACGGTAACGGCACCGCACAGAACATTCGCGGCAACAACGTCAGCCTGACCGCCAGCACCCCGAGCAAGTACACCGCCGAGCTGACCCGCGACACCGCCATCGCCGAATACTCGGCGCGCGATGCCGAAGCGGCCGCCAAGCTGCTGCAACTGAACATCCTGATCCAGCAGCTCAAGGACTACGAGGCCCTGGTCACCTCTGCCACCGTGCAGAACAGCCTGGCCGAGCTGACCCAGCGTCTGGCGGATATCTCCGCGACTGCGCAGTCGAACAAAGTCGACAGCATGTCCAAGGTCGCCGACGGCCTGAACACCGCACTCAACGCCGCCAGCGTGGTCCGCAACGCCGCCGCGGTCATCGCCGGCGCCGCCCAGGCCATTCCGTTCTCCGGTGACGCCGGTGCCGACGCGGCCTTCGCCGTGGTCGACCTGGTGTTGTCCGCCGCCACCCTGGCGCTGGACAGCTACGAGCGCTACAGCCTGGCCCCGCAACAAGACCTGCTGGTCGAGTTGAACAACACCCTGGACGTGGCCAACGCCGCGGTCTACACCGCCGCGACCAACCTGGCGACCACCACCGCCATCCGCGACACCACCGCCACCTCCAAGGCCACCGCCGACCTCGCAGTGTTCAAGGCCAACACCGCCCGCGACGCCTCCTTGCAAGTGCGCAAGCAAGCCGTGGCCGCGTACAACCTAAACCAGCAGATCGACAGCTCCGCCGACAAGCCGCTGGGCATCACCGCCAACCGCCTGGACATCAACAACGGCGGCGTCATCGACTCCAGCCTGTACCTGGACTCCGCGGGCAGCCTGGGCCTGGGTGACATCACCGTCGCCGCTGGCCAGAAGATCGTCGCCGAAGCCAACAACAACATTGGTGTGGTCGGCAGCGTCAACAGCGACACCTCCATCAGCCTCAAGGCTGGCCAGGCCATCCTCGGCCAGGGCGGCACGCTGGCAACGCCAGACCTGAAAATGGTCGCCGGCAACGGCATCGGCGCCAACCAGGCCGTCAACACCAGGACCGACCGCGTGGCGGCCGACGCCGGCAACGGCGGCGTGGCCATCGTCAACGCCAACGGCGGCGCCCTGCTGACCATCGGCACCCAAGGCGCGGTCAAAGGCATCACCGGCGCGGGCGACATCAGCGTCACCACCGACGGCTCGCTGAAAATCGACCAACTGGTAAAAGACAGCACTCACAGCCACACCGTGAGCCTGACCAGCACCAACGGCTCGATCATTGACGGCAACACCGTCGAGCGCAACGTCCAGGGCGGCACCCTGGTAGCCACGGCTACCGGCGCCATCGACCTGGACACCGACGTCGACACCCTCAACGCCGAAGTCACCCACGCGGGCAACATCACCCTGCGTGAAGCCAACGCCGTGACCGCGAACCGCCTGCAAACCGCCAGCGGCAACATCGACCTGACGGCCGGTGGCGCAGTGCTGGTCCGCAGCCTGGACGCCGGCACCGGCACCATCAACCTGCGCGCCGATGGCGCGGTGGACGATGACCAGGACAACAGCACCCTGATCGTCGCCGACACCCTGAACATCAACGCGGCAGGCAGCGTCGGTGCCACCGGCGGCAACGCCAACCGCGCGCTGGACACCAAGGTCAACACCGTCAACGTCACCGCCGCTGGCGAGGTCAACCTGGCCGACGTCGATGACCTGACCATCGGCACCCTGGAAACCGACCACGGCAACGTCACCGTCACCACCGGTGGTTCGCTGAACGTCGGCACCCTAAGCACCGGCACCACCAGCGACACCGTGACCCTGGTCGCAGGCAACCAGATCACCAACACCAAGACCGACGGCACCAGCAACATCGATGCCGCCAACCTGACCCTGCGTGCAGAGAACGGTATCGGCGCGGCCAACGCGCTGAACGTCAAGGTCGGCAACCTCGCCGGCACAACCACAACGGGCAGCCTCAAGCTCAACGATCTGGACGGTGACCTGGTCATCGGCACCCTCGCCCAGAACCTGGGCCTCGGCACGCTCTCCGGCCTGAACAGCACCGACGGCGCTATCGAAGTCGGCACCGCCGGCAACCTGACCGTCAACAATTCCGTGACGGCCACTACCTCTGGCGCGGTACGTCTGAGCGCGGGCGGTGACGTCCAGCAGAACGCCCAGATCGAAACCGAGAACGGCGATATTTCGGTACGCGCTGGCGGCAACGTCCAGCAGGACGAGCAGATCCTGGCTGATACCGGCAACATTGCGGTGAAGGCTGGCGGCAACATTCAACAAAACGCGCACACCAAGACCAATGTCGGCAACATTGCGGTGACCGCCGACGGCGACATCACGATGGGCGCGAATACCCATACCGTTTCGTCGGTTTCCGGCAACGTCACCGTCGCCGCAGGCGTCAATGCCTCGCTGCAAGACGTGGGTGCCTACGCTGGCGACGTCAATGTGAGCGCGCAACAGGGCAACCTGGTACAGAACGGCCAGTTGCTGACCGGCACGGGCAACATCACCGCTCACGCCGGCCGCGACCTGACCACCCTGGGCCTGACAGGCGCAATGTTCGCAGGCAACATCGACCTCAGCGCTGGCGGCAACATCAGCCTGCAGCACGTGGGCACCAACGGCGGCAACATCAAACTGAACGCAGGCGGTGACCTGACTCAGCATCAACAGGTGCTGACCGCTGCAGGCAACATCACCGCGCACGCCGGTGGCGACCTGACCACCCAGACCGACACCACCGTCGTCGGCGCCGGCAACATCAACTACAGCGCTGGCGGCAACGCCAACCTGCAGCAGGTGACCACCGGCAACGGCAACGTCGACCTGAAAGCCACCGGCAACCTGACCCAGAACGCTCTGGTGCAAACCGGCGCGGGCAACATCACCGCGCACGCCGATGGCGACCTGACCACCCAGACCGACACCACCGTCGTCGGCACCGGCAACATCAACTACAGCGCTGGCGGCAACGCCAACCTGCAGCAGGTGACCACCGGCAACGGCAACATCGACCTGGCGGCCACCGGCAATCTGACCCAGAACGCTCTGGTGCAAACCGGCGCGGGCAACATCACGACCTCCGCGGGTCGCGACGTCACCCTCAACGGCGAAACCAGCACCGCTCAAGGCAACATCGCGCTGAGCGCGGGCCAGAACCTGACCCAGAATGCGCTGGTGCACACCGATGCCGGCGACGTCACGACCTTCGCGGGTAACGATGTCACCCTCAACGACGTGACCAGCACCTTCAACGGCAATGTGAACCTGACTGCAGGTCGCGACCTGACCCAGAACGCACTGGTCAACGCCACCCAAGGCAATGTCGGCGCCAAAGCCGGCCGTGACCTGCTGATGACCTCCGTCGCCAGCACCACCACCACGACCGGCAATGTCGACTACAGCGCGGCAGGCAACGCCACCGTGCAGGAAATCGGCGTCGATAGCGGCAACGTGAGCGTGACCGCCCAGGGCAACCTGGTGCAGAACGGCACCCTCGGGGTCAACAACGGCAACGTCTCGGTGGACGCCAAAGGCGACCTGACCATGAGCGTCGGCGCGCTGACCAACGTCAACAGCCAGGGCAACGTGGCCTACACCGCGGGCGGCAACCTGCTGATCGACCAGATCCGCACCGCCGACGGCAACGCCACGCTCACCGCCAAGGCCGGCGACATCCAGGTCCAGGGCAACGCGGCGCGTAACGTCACCGCCAAGCAACTGACCGCGACCGCGTCGGGCAACATCGGCAGCAACGATGCCCTGCGCACCGACATCGACACCCTGGTGGCCAAGGCCGATAGCGGCTCGATCGTGGTCGATGAAGCCAACGCCATCACCCTCGACAACGTCGCGGCCGCCAACGGCCAGGTGTCGGTCAACGCGGGCGACATCGCCATCAAGCAACTGCAGGGCGACAGCATCGCGCTGACCTCCAGCGGCAAGGTCGAAACCCTCAGCGGTGGCCTGGTCAAAGGCGGCGACCTGAACGTCGACGCTGAAACCGGCGTCAACCTGCACACCGCTGTCGACAGCGCGACGGTATGGGTCAACGGCAGCGGCAATATCGCCCTGACCGAAGACGACGCCATCACCCTCACCCGCCTGAACACTGCGGACGGCAACATCCGCGTGACCGCTGGCGGCGACATCGGCGTGAACACCGTGAACGCCGGCAGCCAGAATGTCAGCCTGACCTCCACCGGCGGCGCCATCGTGACCCAGCAGCCGAGCTTCTTCGCTCGCATGCTGGCTCGCGTGGCCCAAGCCACCGGCATCACCGGCGACCGCATCGAACTCGACGCGGCCAACGGCCTGGGCAACGGCTCGCAAGGCGCCCTGAAACTGACCGGCAACACCCTCGACGCCAGCACCACCCGCGGCGACGTGAACCTGGCTCAGTCGCAGGCGGCAACCCTGGAGAACGTCAGCACCGGCAACGGTAACGTGCAGGTCGTGGTCGCCGATGGCAACGCCGTGGTGGGCAACGTCAGCGGCACCGGCTCGGTAGCGCTGACCGCCGAAAACGGCCAACTGGTCGACGATGGCAACAGCACCACCCGCGTCCAGGGCAACGCCCTGAACCTGAGCGCCACCGACGGCATCGGCGCCAACGGTGCCCTGCAGACCAAGGCAACCAGCATCAACGCCCAGGTCAGCAACAGCGGCAACATCGCCATCAACGAAGCGGATGGCCTGGATCGCCTGACCGTCAACAGCGCCAATGGCGACGTTGCCGTCAACAGCGCGACCGGCAACCTCAACGTCGACGTGATCAATGCCACTGGCCACGCCGTCACCCTGAACGCCAACGCCGGCGCCATCCGTGACGTCAACAACAACACGGTGAGCAACGTCAACGCGCAGAGCGTCAACCTGAACGCCGCCAATGGCGTCGGCCAGGCCGGCAATGCCTTCGACGTCAACGTGCGTAACCTGGCGTCCAACGGCGGCAACGGTGGTGCGGCGCTGAACAGCACCTCGACCTCGGCGCTGAACCTGACGGCGCTGACCGCGTCCCAGGGCGACATCGTGCTGACCAGCGCGGGCGACCTGAACGTCAACGGCGGTGTTTCGCACACCGGCGGCGGCAACATCACCCTCAACGGCGGCAACATCAACCAGAACGCCAACATCACCACCAGTGGTCGCGGCAACGTCAGCGTCAACGGCAGCGGCAACGTCGTCATGGCGCCGACCTCCACCACCAGCACCGGCAACGGCACCGTCAGCTACACCGGCGGTCGCAGCATCAGCGTTGCGTCGATCCAGACCTCCAACGATGTCGGTGGTGGTCGCGTGGTGTTCGTCGCGCCGCAGGTACTGGACAACATGCCGGGCGTCGCCAACGTCCGTGCCTGGTCGGTGTCGCTCAAGGCGGACAACGGCACCAACGCGCTGATCCAGGAACTGATGGGCGACGTCAACGACTCGTCGCAGGTCGACCTGGGCAACCGCGTGATCGGTGGCAGCCTGGCCGAAAGCCGTCGCTTCATGGAAGCGCTGCTGCAGCCGGCGATGGTTCAGCAGACCGGTCCGGAGAAACTCTTCGACGCGGGTCTGTTGAACGCTTCGCAGGTCAGCCCGTTCCGTGGCTTTGTCGAAGGTGAAGACGGCGTGATGACTTACAACAAGTAAGTCGTAACGCGGTAAACAGAAAGGCCGCCGGGGGGATTCCCCCGGCGGCCTTTTTTTTTGGTTTTTCACGGGGTCCTGGGGACGATGATCTTTGGCTTTGCGGACTTATCCGTTCGATGCGGCGAGGCTGTGGGCGCCTTTCGGCCTCCTGTAGGAGCGAGCTTGCTCGCGCCCCCCCCTTGAGCGCCGCACGATTTTGAGTCTGCGCGAAACACCCTCCCCCCTTCCCTCCACCCCGCAAAATGTGAATGATGGCGGGATGCCACAAACATCCCCTCAAGGAGAAACGAGATGTTCGATCTGAGTGACGTTGGCTACGTCAAACGTATCGTGATCGGCAACACGGATCCGACCAATCCACTCTCGCAGGCCGCTATCGATGACCAGACAGACCTGCTCAACCGCTGCCTGAACAACACCCCCAAGGGACGGATCATCGGACTCGAGAAAACCCTGGCGTCGGTCGAGGTGGCGGGCCGCCAGGAAGCGCTGCAGGCGCTGGTCTATCACGTCGGTTTCGCCCGCAAGCCACATTGGCTGACCGAGTATGAATAAGGCCGTGCCCGCCGCTCTGCCCAAACCCCAGCCGCAGCCGAGGCCGTAATGGGAAAGGAGCTCATCGAAATTGCCGGCGTTTACTACCAGCGTATCTGGGGTGCCCGTGGAACAGGGGACCGCGATCATCTGGGCGACCTTGAACGGTCATCCTTGATCTGGCGAAACACCGGCGCGTGGAAGGTCAAGACCAGCGACGTTCGATGGGCGCACAGCGGGGAAAGCAAATACACCGGCTCACAACGCACCCTGAGGAAGAACAAGCTCAAGCACAAGTGGGACAGCGCGCGCCTGGGCGTGCGCTATCGCGACAAGGCCCGCGAAGAGAAGCTGCTCCAGTACAAGATCAAAGTCCTCAAGCGGATCATGGCCAAGGTGAAATCCCGTGGCGCGAAGGCGTCGGCGACGTATACCGAAGAGCTGGCATCGACCTCGGACAACACGATGTTCGTCGAAGGCGTGCTTGACGACCAATCGCCCTTTCAGGCGGCGGCCTGGTTCCAGCGCAGCGGGAACGATTGGACTCCGCAGGCGGTGTGTATCGTCAACATCCAGGACATCTCCGGCCATCCCGCGCTCTACCCACTGTGCCCGGAACAAAAGGCGCAAACCGTGGACAGTGGCCTGGCCAGCCTGCGCTTCGACTCGACACCGATGTACGCCGAGTCGGCCATCGCCATTGAAGGCAGCGAAACAGCGATGCCGATTCTGCAGGGCGCGCATTACTACCAGGCCTTCCAGTTCGGCCCCAACTTACAGCAGGCGGTCCGCAGCCACATGCCGCTGGTACTGATCTGCGAACAGTCCGACGGTTGCCAGTGGCGCTCCACGCCCTTCGATCTCGAGTTCACCAACGTCCGCCTGTCCCACTGCGTGCTCAACATGATCACGCAAACGCTGGAGGGCGCCACGCACAGCACCTGCTACCTCGTCGGCGTTGGCCTGGATGGCCGCCGCTACTACACGGACCTCGGCCGCGACGACTGGGTACTGCGCTGGAACCTCTACCTGGAAGACGGGTTCGAGCCTTCCGAGGTCGATGACGACGACCCGGACACCAACGCGTCGCTGGCGGGTGAGGAAGATGACTTCTTCCTGAACTGCGAAAACGAGTTTCCGCCGCTGGGAGAGCTGGCCCATCTGGATACCTGGCTGGGTGGCGAAACCTGGCGCAAGGGCGCGATTTCGTCCGGCCTGTACAACGCCCTCACCGACGCCCAGTTGCTGCACCTGCAATTCGGCATTGCCCTGACCACCTTCGGCATGACGGATGTCGCACTGCTGTTTCGCGGCACACCGACAGCCACGGTGACGAATGAGCATTTTTCCTTTGGCCGATCGCTGTTCCGGGTAGTGCTGGGCCAGCCATTCAACGGTGGCTCGGGCGGCATCATCCATGAGTCGCACCTGCAGGCGACGGTCTGCGGTGTCGCCTGCGAAGGCTACAGGGAGGAAAGCGAGCAAACCGCCATTGTCAACTTGCGCCCCCTGGATGACGCCGATATCCCCGCACTGATCCACGCCATGGAGATCAACCTGCCAAGCGACCCGCAGCCGCCGATTACCCAGTTCGCCCTGCGCCTGGAACTGACCACCGGACGCTGGTCGATCCAGGCCAGCAACGACGAGAACCTCGACTTCACCTTCTACAACCCGGCACTCAATCCGATTCCCGCGGAGCAAGGCTAATGGCGATCCGCATCATCAGTTGGAACATCTTCAATTTCGCGGCCGGCACGTCCGGGGTCATGAGCAGGACCGACAGCACCAACCGGATGATGGATGTGGTTCACCCGCCCGCCGGGGCCGCCGAGTGCGACATTTTCGTGATCATCGAGCCGACAACGAAGAAAGGTAAAGTCGGCACCGCCGCTACCGGGGGCGGCCCCAGCGGCGGCACGCAGATTCTCGCGATACTCAACGCCCGGGCCAATGGCGGCGCGGACTGGGCAATGGTGGCGCCGCAGATTATCTACTGCAAAAAGAAAGGCGGAGGCGAAACCGTGCTGGTGTTCCACCGCACGCCGGTCGTCACGTTCCAGGCGGGGACATTGCTGACGAACTCGACGAAGACCATCATCCCCAACTGGGAAATTCTGGGTGTACGGGAAAGTTGCCCGTTCCATGTCACCTTCCGCGACGTGGCAACCAATACCGATTTCGAACTGATCGCACAGCACGCCCCGAGCCCAAGCTACGGCGCCGACCAAAACCGCAAGGCCAACCTGGGCGTGGCGGCAGTGGGCGCACACGCCAGCGTCACCGGCAAACCCAGGGTCGTGTACCTGGGCGACCTGAACCTGTGCGCTGTGCCGTCGCCTCCCGTGCCGGACTGTGACCTGACGGGGCACAATGACGACCGCACCACGCTGGGCAACCTGGGCTTGACCCTGGTTTCCGATCGGACGCGCTCCAGCCTCAAATCGGGCGCCGCGGTCTGGAACAACTACCGCGAACACGCCTACGACAACATTCTGGTCAAAGGCCATACCGCGGCGAACTTGCCCGGCGTGATCGACCTGGTCGCCCCACTGGTCGCCACCAAACCCACACCGATCGCGGCGAACGTGTTCCGCAGCGGCACGGTGTTCCACAAGATCCGCATCATCAAAAAAGGCGGGATCAGCGACCACCTGCCGATCAAGGTGACGCTCACTTTCTGACTTACCGCCAGGCGTAAGGGGGGTCCAGGAACGGCGGCCAGCGCTCTTCCTCGATCTCGCCTTCGTCTTCTTCCGCCTCTTCAGCGGCCGGCGGCGTCGCGGTCAGCAGGATGTCGGCGCGCTCCACGACCTGGGTCGATTCGTTGCGTTGCAAGGTGATCTCGATGTTCCAGTCCCCTGCCGGCAGCTCCTTTTCCTCGATGGCGACGAAGCCGGTGCCGTCGAGGGTGCCCTCGGCCAGCAACGACCCTTCCAGCAGCAAGCGATAAGGCGTGTCGGCCAGTGGCGTGTTGTCCTCGTCCATCACCGTCACTTCGATGCACGGTTTCTGGCAAGGCAGGATCGGGTCGCCCAGTTCGGTGGACGACGCCAGCGCCACCACCTCCTTGTCCATGGCGGCATAGGCGGCGACGGGATCGTCGTCGGGCGGCACGATCACCGGTGGCACCACCGCGAAGATCAGCGGTTCGAACTTCATCCCCGCGCCCTCTTCTCCAGCAGCCAGTCGCGCACCTGCGCATCGAGCACATCGAGCCGGTCACCCGGCCGCAGGCGTGTGTCGCCAAGCGTCTCGCGCACCCAGGTATTGGGCGACTCCGCGCCGAGATCGTCGTCCAGGGCCATGGCCACGTTCGCCAGGCGCAGCATGTCTGGCCGGTCGCGCACGCCGCAGTCTTGCGCCAGCGTGTAGACGGCGCGCAAGCGCGTTTCCAGCGCAGCCGGCCCCAGGCGCTCGGCCCGCCGCGGCCAATGCTCGGCCACCCGCGCGGCGGCCTGCCTGAGGAACAGCGCGTCGGCGGACTGGCCCAACTGGCGCAGTTGCTCGCTACTGATTACCAGCATCATCGCCCCCGGTGCTGAACACCTGCCAGTCCTTGCCCTCTTCCAGCTCTACCACCAGGCGCTTCATCGGCCCGAGCAGCGCCTGGTATTGCGCCGCGTCGCAGGAGGGCAGAAACACGCCGAGCACTCGCGGGTCATAGAAGCGGAACATCAGCACGCGGTGGTCCTCGGTGCGCACCCGCAAGAACTTCTTGCAGTGACGGCGCAACTGATCGATCGACACCTGCGCCGGGACCTCGATGAAAATCCCCCAGGCCTTGCCCCAGCCTCGCCGCAGCAGGTCCAGGCTGGCCGGCGAGCCGGGCGTGAGCTTGACCAGCCACGGCGCGGCGGCTTTCAGCCGGGGGATCAACGGGCCGGAGTACAGGCAACTGGATTCAAGTCCGCTGCGTTCGAGCAAAGCCACGATGCCGGGGTCGCGAGCGCCGTCGAGCAGCCAATAGATCTGGTCGTCGGGCGACTCGCTGTCCTCGGGCCAGAGCAGCGCGGGCAAGCGTTCCAGCGCCGACAGTGGCGGGACATTCTCGGTGTTCTCTTCGCTCATGCGTTGCGCTCGCAAATTTCACAGAAAGGGGTGCCGGTAACGGCGGCCTGTTCCAGCGCAGCCGCTTGCGCACCCTGCACGGCGTCGATCGGTTGCGGTGGCGCGGGGGCCTTATTAGTCGCAGCGGCGCGGGATTGCTTCGCCTGCTCGCACACCTCGCAGAAGGGCGTGCCCTCCTCGGCGGCCTGTTCCAATACCGCCGCTTGGGCATCCTGCACGGCCGCGGCCTCTGGCGACGGCACTGGGTCAGCAGCGGCCCGGGCCTGCTCGCACACCTCGCAGAAAGGCGTAGCGTCCTGCGCGCCCTGCTCCAGCATGGCCGCGAGGGTTTCCTGGGCGGCGGCCACTTCAGCCGTCGGCTGCTCGACCACCGCCGCCACCACGGCAGGAGCCGGCGCGGGCGCTGGGGCAGCGGCGGCTTCAACGGGCGGAGGTGGGCTGGCCGGGGCGGCAGCGGCAACAGCGGCGGGTCGCTCGCTGGGGGCGACCACCGCCGGGCTGGCGAAGGTATCGACGCGGGGCCACACGCGCGGCCGGTGGACGTAGACATCAGCGCGCAAACTGCCGAAGCGCAGTTCATTGGCGACCTGCTGCAGCACCTGATCGTCGCTGAGCTGGTGGATCATCAGGGTTTGCCGGGCCAGCACCCGGCGCAATTCGAACAATTGGCCGGTGCCGCGCAGGTGACGTTGCACGAAGGCGTCGGCCTGCCACACGTCGTGCAACTCGACGCGGCGCTGCCAGGCGAGCGCCCCGCTGTCGGGGCGGCTGGTGCTGAATTCAGCCTGTTCGCACAGCTCGATCTGCTCTGCGCCGTCCGCCACCCATAACCGCATGTTCCGTCCCTGGACGTTTGTCGTAGCGAGCCATATACGAAATGGCCAGCCCCGTGTCAATACGCCACTACTTGCGCTGCCCCTCAGCCGGGGTAAACCGCACTCACTCGGCCATCTGCAACTCCGGCAGCTTGACCCGGAACGCCCGGGTCGCCACCAGCAGGCAAATCAACCCCAGGCCCATCCAGATCAGGCCGATGGTGAACGACAGGCTCGACAGGCTGCTCCACAACCACAAGGTGATAAAGAAGCCCGACACCGGCAGCGCGCCGTACAGCAGGCCGTTGCGCAGGCCACGACGTTTCTGGTCGATCAGGTAATGCTTGACCACCGCCAGGTTGACCGCCGAGAACGCGAACAGCGCGCCGAAGCTGATCATGTTGGCGACGGTGTCGAGGGTGATGAACAGCGCCACCAGCGACAACACGCTGACCAGCATGATCGCGCTGGCCGGCACCCGTTTCTTCGACACCAGGCGACCGAACACGCGGGGCAGCGCGCCGTCCCGGCCCATGGCGAACAGCACCCGCGACACGCTGGCCTGGGACACCATCGCCGAGGCGAAGCAGCCCGCGACATAGGTGGCGGTGAAGGCCGAGCCGAGCAGATCACCACCGACCCGGCGCATGACCTCCACCGAGGCCGAGTCGGGATCATTGAAGGTGCTCCACTCCGGGTACACCATCTGCGCGCACCAGGACACCACGACAAACAACACGCCGCCGAGCAGCGTGACCAGCATGATCGCCAGCGGGATGCGGAATTTCGGGTTGGCGGTTTCCTCGGCCATGGTCGATACCGCGTCGAAACCGACGAAAGACACGCAGAGCACCGCCGCGCCGGTCATGACCAGCGGGAAGCTGAAGCCCTCATGATGAAACGGCGCCAGCAACGACACCGGCTCAGCCTGCGCCGACAGGCTTTGCACCGACAAGCCGACGAATACCGCGATGAAAATCAGTTGGGCGACCACCAGCACGCAGTTGACCCGGGTGATGGACTCGATGCCGATCAGGTTGAAGAAGGTCACCAGGGCAATGGAACCGAGCACCCACACCCACGGATGAATCGCCGGGAAGTATTCGGACATGTAGATGCCGATCAGCAGGTAGCTGAGCATCGGCAGGAAAATGTAGTCGAGCAGCAGGGTCCAGCCGGCCATAAAGCCGAAACAGGGCCCGAACGCCTTGCGCGTATAGGTGTAGACCGAGCCCGAAAAAGGATGGGCGCGAACCATGCAGCCGTAGCTGTAGGCGGTGAACAGCATGGCCGCGAGGGTCAACAGGTAGGCGGTGGGCAGGTGCCCCTTGGTCATCTCGGTGACCAGCCCGTAGGTGGTGAACACCGCCAGCGGAACCATGTAGGCGAGGCCGAACAGCACCAGCGCGGTGAAGCCCAGGGACTGGCGAAAACGCCCGGTGTGCGAGGTTGAAGGGTGAGACGGCGTATCGGCCACGTTTGTTGTTGTATTCATTGCAGACTCCTGGAATCGGGATGCAGGACGCCGCGGCAGGCGAAAGGCTTCGCTGCCGTTGTGACTCTTGTTATGGAAGGGCACGCAAGGCGGCCACCCCGGCCGGGGTGGCGCGCCGTTCAACTCAGCGCTTGCCGACGATCCCCGCGGTGCGGTCGACGGCGATGCGGGTCTTGTCGACCAGTTCGTCCAGCTCGGCGCGGGTCGCTACCAGGGCCGGCGCCATGATCATGCGGCCCAGGGTCGAGCGGATGATCAGGCCCTCTTCGAAGCCGAAGGTGCGGCATTGCCAGGCCAGGTCGTTTTCGTTGGCGAAGCGCTTGCGCGTGGCCTTGTCCTCGGCGAACTGCAAGGCCGCGACCAGGCCCGCGCCCTGGACCTCGCCGATCAGCGGATGGTCGACGAACACCTCACGCAGGATCTTCTGCAGGTACGGGCCGGTGTCGTCCTTCACCTGGCGGACGATGCCTTCATCGCGCAACGCCTTGAGGTTGGCCAGCGCCACCGCGGCGGCGACCGGGTGACCGGAATAGGTCAGACCGTGGGCAAACACCCCGCCCTGCTCCACCAACGCATCGGCAATGCGCTTGCCCAGCACCAGGCCGCCCATGGGCACGTAGCCGGAGGTCAGGCCCTTGGCGATCGACAGGGTGTCCGGCTCGAAGCCGAAGTATTCATGGGCGAACCACTCGCCGGTGCGGCCGAAGCCGCCGATCACTTCATCGGCGCACAGCAGCACATCGTACTGGCGGCAAATGCGCTGGATTTCCGGCCAGTAGCTTTCCGGCGGGAAGATCATGCCGCCCGCGCCCTGGAAGGGCTCGGCGATAAAGCCGGCGACGTTCTCCGCGCCCAGTTCGAGAATCTTCTCTTCCAGTTGCAGTGCGCAGCGGCGACCGAACTCGGCCGGGGTCAGCTCGCCGCCCTGGGCGTACCAGTACGGCTCGTCGATGTGCGCCACATCGGGAATCAGCCCGCCCATCTCGTGCATGAATTTCATCCCGCCCAACGCGGTGGCCGCCAGGGTCGAGCCGTGGTAGCCGTTCCAGCGGCCGATCATGACCTTCTTCTGCGGCTTGCCGACCACCTGCCAGTAACGGCGCACGGTACGGATCAGCACCTCGTTCGCTTCGGAACCGGAGTTGGTGTAGATGACGTGGCTGTAGTGCCCCGGCAGCAGGCTGAACAGCAGCTCGGACAGCTCGATCACCGCCGGGTGGGTGGTGTGGAAAAACAGGTTGTAGTACGGCAGTTGGTCCATCTGCGCGGCGGCGGCGGCGGTCAGGTCCTTGCGCCCGTAACCGAGCTGGGTGCACCACAGCCCGGACATGCCGTCCAGGTAGCGGTTGCCATCGTTGTCCCACAGATACAGGCCCTCGCCGCGGACGATCACCCGAGGCCCTTCGGCATTGAGCGCCTTCTGATCCAGAAACGCATGGATATGGTGGGCGGCATCGGCCTTCTGGTAGTCGCGGGTCTGGCGTTGCGGTGCGAAGGGTGCATTCATGGCGTTTTTCTCTCTTGTTGGTAGGCGAGCGGGTGCGTTCAGCGACGCTTGCTCATGTAGCTTTCCAGCGGGTCCTTGCTGAGTACGCCCTGGGCGGCCGCCAGGGAATCGATGAACAGGGAAAACAGCTCCGACTGCGTGCCGATATCGAGCTTGCTGTAGACGTTTTTGCGGTGCGACTTGATGGTGTCTTCCGAGACCGCGAGGCGCTCGGCCAGCGAGCGGGTCGAGTGACCGCGCAGGATCAACTGGGCGATGCGGCACTCGCGCTCGGTGAGGATCGACGAGCCGAAATTGTTCAGCGCCGTGTGGATGCGCTGCTCCAACTGGTTCTCGAAGCGCGTGCCGCGGACGTCGAAGCCGACGAAATGCTTGCCGAGCAAGGCCAGGACCCAGGGCGCGATGCGCTTGAACTGCGCGGTGGTGGCCGCGTCGAGTTTCTCGGTGAAGGCCAGCGACACCGCCAGGCTCAGCCCGGGGGACGGTTGCAGGATGTAGTTCAGTTCGTCCTGCAGGTGCGAGTGGCGGTAGAACGACTGGTAATACTCGCTCAGCTCGAAATGATCGGGGGCAACCTCGGCCAGCTCGAAGCACCCGGACACCGCGTTCTCCACGCAGGCGCCGTAGAACGGGTCGAGCAGGTAGAAACCGGACAGGTAGTGACGCACGTTGCCTTGTGGCAGCCAGGGACCGTCCAGCTCGAACAACGCGCTGGGCATGCCGCCGTGGGGGTAGAGATAGAGCGTGGTGGCCTGGATCGGCTGGATGCAGCCGAGGGTTTCGAACAGCGTCGCGGCGAATCCCGGGTGGCCGATGCTCTCGGTCACCTTGGCCATCTGTTCGAACCATTGCGCAGAAACAAGCTGGTCGTTTTCCACTTCAAAGACTCGCCGAAAGAACGCTGGGGACGGCACCCGCCTGATCGGCGGCGCCGGGGTTGAAAGGATGTTCCCACGAGGTGGGAGGGACCGAAATCACCCGTTGGGGTGAGTTGATGGATGGTGCAGGTATTGTGTTTTGGGGTGGTGCGGAATCGCGAGCAAGCTCGCTCCTACAGTGGTTTGAGCTGCGCCTCCAAACGTCGGCCTGACGCAACGCCCGTAGGAGCGAGCTTGCTCGCGATGGGCCTAGAACTCAGCGCAACTGAAACCAGGTCGTCTTCAACTGCGTGTACTTGTCAAACGAATGCAGCGACAAATCGCGCCCGAACCCGGACTGTTTACCACCACCAAACGGCACGGAAACATCCAGCGCATCCAGGGTATTGACCGACACCGTCCCCGCCTTCAACGCCCGCGCCACGCGGTGGGCGCGGTTCAGGTCGTCGCTCCACACCGACGCTGCCAACCCGTAAATGCTGTCGTTGGCCAGGCGCACCGCCTCCTCCTCGCCGTCGAACGCCTTGATCGCCAGCACCGGCCCGAAAATCTCATCCCGGGCCAGGCTCGAATCGCTGTCAACGTCGGTAAAAATCGTCGGCTGAATGAAGTTGGACGAGCCGTTGATACGCAACTGCTCACCCCCCGCCAACAACCGAGCGCCCTGCCCTTGTGCCTGCTCGATGGCACGCATGATCCGCGCGGTCTGCTCGCTGTCGACAATCGCCCCGGCACCACTCGCAGGATTCAGCGGATCGCCGGGCAGCCAGGCCTTGGCCTTCTCGATCAAGCGCTCGACAAACTCGTCATGAATGGACCGCTGCACATACAACCGCGAGTTGGCCGAACACACCTCACCCTGGTTGAAGAAGATGCCGAACGCCGCTTTCTCCGCCGCCAGATCAAGGTCCTGGCAATCCTCGAACACCAGGTTCGGGCTCTTGCCGCCGCACTCCAGCCACACCTGTTTGAGGTTCGACTGCGCCGCGTACTGCATGAAGTATTTGCCGACCTGGGTCGAGCCGGTAAACACCAGGCAATCCACATCAGGGTGCAGGCCGAGGGCCTTGCCGGCGCTTTCGCCGAGGCCCGGCACGACGTTCAGCACGCCTTCGGGAATCCCGGCTTCCAGCGCCAGTTGCCCCAGGCGCAAGGCGGAGAACGGCGACTGCTCGGCGGGTTTGAGCACCACGCTGTTGCCAGCGGCGAGCGCCGGGGCGAGTTTCCAGGCGGCCATGTCCAGCGGGAAGTTCCACGGCACCACCGCCGCCACCACGCCCAGCGCTTCGCGGGTGATGGTGGCCAGCGCGTTGCGCGCGGTGGGCGCGACCTGGTCGTAAACCTTGTCCAGCGCCTCGCCGTACCAGGCGAACACGTGCGCGGCGCCGGGCACGTCGATGGTGTAGGCGTCCATCACCGGCTTGCCCATGTTCAGCGAGTCGAGCAACGCCAGTTCTTCGCGGTTGGCCAGCAGCAGCTCGGAAAGCCGGAGCAGGATTTTCTTGCGCTCCACCGGCGCCATCCGCGCCCAGGGCCCTTCTTCGAACGCCCGCCGCGCCGAACGCACGGCCAGGTTCACCTCGTCCTCGCCGCACGCCGCGACGCGCGCCAGCAACTGGTTGGTGGCCGGATTGATCGCCTCGAAGGTCGCGCCCGAAGCGCTCGCGACCTGCTGGCCGCCGATCAGCGCCGTGTCGAGGAATGTTTGCCGGGCAGCCCGCTGCTGCCAGTAGTTGAGATCGAGCACACGCTACTCCCTGACCGACCGTGGCACGGTCGGTTGTTATGGTTTCGGCGGATGGTGCGCCAGTCTCGTGGCGAGGAAAAATAGTAAAAATATGCTCGGGCGCAATGAAAAAGCTCGGCAGCGCGACGCCGCTCAAGCACTGGCGGATTCGTCACTTAGTAGTGTTCTCTTCCTACACCTCGCGGCGAATGTCATGATTCGCCCTCAGCCCGCCCCGGCCTTGTGACTCTCGAAAACGGCTTCCATGTCCTCTCACGAAAGCATTGATTCCACCGTCCGCACCATCCTGGTCATCGACGACGAACTGCGCTCCCGCGAATCCCTGTCGCGGGTGCTCGCCGACGAGTTCGACGTGCTGCTCGCCGACTCCGCCGATCAAGCCCGCGAACTGCTCGAACGCCACCCGGTGGCGGTGATCCTCTGCGACCAGCGCATGCCGGGCATGCAGGGCATCGACTTCCTCAAGGAAAGCCGCGAGCGCTGGCCCGAGGTGGTGCGCATCGTGCTCTCCGGCTACACCGACTCCGAAGACATCATCGCCGGGGTCAACGAAGCCGGGATCTACCAGTACCTGCTCAAGCCCTGGCTGCCCGAGCACCTGCTCAACACGGTGCGCAACGCCGTGGAAAGCCGCGCCTTGCACAACCACATGCAGCGCCTCGACGTCGAGCTGCGCGCCGCCACTCCGGTGCTGCGCCGGCGCAACCAGCAGGCGCTGGAAAAAGTCCGCGATGCCTTCGACTTCGCCCGCATCGTGCGCGCCCCCGGCAGCCCGCTGGACGCGCTCTGCGAGTTGGCGGCGCGGGTCGCGCGCTTCGACCTGTCGGTGTTGCTGCTGGGCGAGTCCGGCACCGGCAAGGAACTGCTGGCCCGCGCCATCCACTACGCCAGCCCGCGTGCCGGCAACGCCTTCATCGTCGAAAACTGCGCGGCGCTGCCGGACTCGCTGCTGGAATCGGAGTTGTTCGGGCACAAGCGCGGCGCCTTTACCGGCGCCCATCAGGACCATGTCGGCCTGATCCAGCGCGCCCACGGCGGCACGCTGTTTCTCGACGAGATCGGCGACACCTCGCCGGCCTTCCAGGTCAAGCTGCTGCGGGTGCTGCAGGAAGGCGAGCTGCGCCCGGTCGGCGCCACCACGGCGGTGCGGGTGGACGTGCGGATTATCGCCGCCACCCACCGCGACCTGGAGGCGGACGTGCAGGCCGGGCGTTTTCGCAGCGACCTCTATTACCGCCTCGCCGGGGTATCGCTGGCCTTGCCGCCGCTGCGCGAACGCAGCGGCGACCTGATCCCGATCGCCAGCAAACTGCTCGTCGACGCCAGCAAGGAACTCGACCTGCCCGGCCTGCACTTCGCCGCCGACGCCCTCGGCAGCCTGCTCGGCTACCCCTGGCCGGGCAATATCCGCGAGCTGCGCAACGAGGTTTACCGCGCCGCCGCGCTCTCCGACAGCGCCGAAGTCAGCGCCCGGGCGTTCTCCTGGAAAGTGCTGCAAGGACAAGCCGGTGGCGCGCTGCCCGGTCTTGCCGTCGATGGCCGCCCGGCCGGCACCCTGCAGGAGCAGCTCGACGCCATCGAGGCGACGCTGCTCAAGGAAGCCCTGCTGCGCCATCGCTGGAACAAGACCCACACTGCCCGCGAACTGGGCCTGTCGCGGGTCGGCCTGCGCCAGAAACTGCGCCGCTTCGGCCTGGAGGAATCGCCATGAGTGCCCCGTTCCGCGTGCTCTGGCTGCAATCCGGCGGCTGCGGCGGCTGCAACATGTCGCTGCTGTGCGCCGACACCCAGGACTTCGCCGGCCTCTGGCGCAGCGCCGGGATCGAGTTGCTGTGGCACCCGTCGCTGTCGCTGGAAAGCGGTGACGAAGTGCTGGCGATCCTCGACGACTGCCTCGCCGGCCGCACCCACCTCGACGCGCTGTGCATCGAAGGCTCGCTGCTGCGCGGGCCCAACGGCACCGGGCGGTTCCACCTGCTGGCCGGCACCGGGGTGGCGATGATCGACTGGGTCAGCCGCCTCGCCGCGGTCGCCGACTACACCCTCGGCATCGGCACCTGCGCCGCCTATGGCGGCATCACCGCGGCCGGCCACAACCCCACCGACGCTTGCGGCCTGCAATACGACGGCGACCGCCCCGGTGGCCTGCTCGGCGCCGGCTACCGTTCGCGCAAGGGCTTGCCGGTGATCAACGTCGCCGGCTGCCCGACCCACCCGGGCTGGGTCACCGACACGCTGATGGCGCTGGCCGCCGGGCTGTTCGCCGACAGCGACCTGGACGCCCTCGGCCGCCCGCGTTTCTACGCCGACCAACTGGTCCACCACGGCTGCACGCGCAACGAGTTCTACGAGTACAAGGCCAGCGCGGTGAAGCCCTCGGACCTCGGCTGCATGATGGAAAACCTCGGCTGCAAAGGCACCCAGGCCCACGGCGACTGCAACAACCGCCTGTGGAACGGCGAAGGCTCGTGCACCCGCGGCGGCTACGCCTGCATCAACTGCACGGCGCCGGGTTTCGAGGAGCCGGGCCACGGATTCCACCTCACGCCCAAGCGCGCCGGCATTCCCATCGGCCTGCCCACCGACATGCCCAAGGCCTGGTTCGTCGCCCTCGCCGCGCTGTCCAAGTCGGCCACCCCGGACCGTGTCCGCCAGAACGCCACCGCCGACCATGCGCTGATCGCGCCGGCCATCCGCCCCACGCGGCGCTAGGGAGTTGCCAGCATGACCCGTCTATTGGTCGGCCCGTTCAACCGCGTCGAAGGCGACCTCGAAGTCCAGTTGGACATCGAGGACGGCCAGGTGCGCTCGGCGCAGGTCAACGCCACCATGTACCGTGGCTTCGAACAGATCCTGCGCGACCACCCGCCCCTCGATGCGCTGGTCTACGCGCCACGGGTGTGCGGCATCTGCTCGGTGTCGCAATCGGTGGCCGCGGCCCGCGCCCT
This sequence comes from Pseudomonas sp. 20P_3.2_Bac5, assembly GCF_025466035.1. Lineage (NCBI taxonomy): Bacteria > Pseudomonadati > Pseudomonadota > Gammaproteobacteria > Pseudomonadales > Pseudomonadaceae > Pseudomonas > Pseudomonas sp. 20P_3.2_Bac5. The sequence continues at coordinate 82,490 of NZ_JANLOA010000057.1, forward strand.
CGCCGGCCTGGCCGGGGTCGAGCCGCCGGCCAACGGCCTGATCGCGATCAACCTGATGGCAGCGACGGAAAACCTCGCCGACCACCTCAGCCACTTCTACCTGTTCTTCATGCCCGATTTCGTCCGCCCGCTCTATGCCGAGCGGCCCTGGTACGCCGACGCGGTGGCCCGCTTCACCCCGCACAGCGGCAGCCAGCAGCGCCTGGCCCTGGCGGCGCGCAAGCGCTGGCTGGACCTGATCGGCACCCTCGGCGGCAAGTGGCCGCACACCGGCTCGGTGCATCCCGGTGGCTCGACCCGCGCCATCGATCCGGCCGAGCGCCTGCGCCTGCTGACGCGGGTTCGCGAGTTCCGCCAGTTCCTCGAAAGCGAGCTGTTCGCCGCGCCGCTGGAGCTCATCGCCGGGCTCGCCAGCGAGGAACAGTTGTGGGCTTGGTACGCCGAAGCGCCGGAGCGCGGCGACCTGCGGCATTTTCTCCGCATCGTGCTGGACAGCGGCCTGGAACACCTGGGCCAGGGCCCCGGCTTGTACCTGTCTTACGGCGCCTACCCGCAAGCCGACGGTTCGCTGGCCTTCGACCGCGGCCTGTGGGACGCCCGCCTCGGCCAGTTGCGCCCGCTGCACCTGGACGGCATTCGCGAAGACGCCAGCCACGCCTGGCTCGACGACCGCGGCGGCCCGCTGCACCCGGCGCAAGGAATAACCGAACCGACCCTGGACAAACCCGCCGCCTACACCTGGAACAAAGCCCCGCGCCTGGCCGGTGAAGTACTGGAAACCGGCGCCCTGGCGCGTCAGTTGATCAGCGGCCAGCCGTTGCTGCGCGATGCCGCCGCGCGTTGCGGCGCCAGCGTCTACACCCGCCTGCTGGCGCGCCTGGTGGAACTGGCGCGGGTGGTGCCGATGATGGAAACCTGGCTGTTGGCGCTGCGTCCCGGCGAACCCTATTACACCGCCTGCGAACTGCCCGACAGCGGCAGCGCGGTCGGCCTCACCGAAGCCGCGCGCGGCGCGCTGGGCCATTGGTTGCGGGTCGAACAGGGGCGCATCGCCAGTTACCAGATCATCGCGCCGACCACCTGGAACTTTTCTCCGCGCGATGCCCAGGGTCGTCCCGGCGCCCTGGAGCGCGCGCTGGAAGGCGCGCCGGTGCGGCCCGGCGAAAAAACCCCGGTCGCGGTGCAACACATCGTGCGCTCGTTCGACCCCTGCATGGTCTGTACTGTGCATTGACCCGGAGAACCCCATGCAACGCCTGACCATCTCCCTCGACGACGGCCTCGCCGAAGCGCTCGACCAACTGATCCGCGCCCAGGGCTACGACAACCGTTCCGAAGCCCTGCGCGACATCCTGCGCCGGCACATCGAGGAACAGCGCCTGCGCGAGCAAGCCGAGTCGCTGCAATGCGTGGCCAACCTCAGCTTCGTCTACGACCACCATGCGCGCACCCTCGCCGAACGGGTGATGACCCTGCAACACGACCACCACGACCTGACCATCGCCAGCCAGCATGTCCACCTGGACCACGACCACTGCCTGGAAAGCCTGATGCTCCGCGGCCCGGTGCAACGGGTGCGGGCCTTCGCCGAACGGCTGAGCGCCGAACGCGGCGTGCGCCACGGCCAGCTCAACCTGATTCCGGTGGCGGCGAGCGCCGGTGATCACGCCCACGCGCACCTGCACCCCACGAGCTGAAATCCATGGCCCGCAAACCGCCACCGCCGCCCATCGACGAAGACGCCTGGCTCGAAGTCATCGGCAAAATGGACGAGGTGTACTCGCAACTGGTCCAGGACGAAATCGCCCTGGAGCAGAAAAACGCCGAGCTGGAACAGTCGCAGCAGTTCATTACCGGCCTGCTCGGGGCCATGTCCGACATCCTCCTGGCCTGCGACACCCAGGGTCTGATCGAGCAGTCCAATGCCTCGCTGCGCGAACTGGTCGGCGGCGACGAACAGCAACTGCTGGGCAGCCCGGTGTATGCGCTGCTCGGCGACGACGACAGCACCGCGCACCTGCGCAACGTCCTCGGCGGCCTGCGCCAGGCCAACGCCTGCGCCAACCTCGAAGTGAATTTTCGCGACGCACAAGGCGCGCTGTTGCCGGTGGAGCTGAGTTGCACCGTGCGCAGCGGTCCTCACGGGCGTTGCCTCGGGCATGTGCTGGTGGGCCGGCCGCTGGGCGAGTTGAAACACGCTTACCGGCAACTGCACGAAGCCCACGAAGCGCTCAAGCGCACCCAACAGCAACTGCTGCACGCCGAGAAAATGGCCGCCCTTGGCCGTCTGGTGGCGGGGGTCGCCCACGAGTTGAACAACCCGATCAGCTTCGTCCTGGCCAACGCCCATGTGCTCGGCGGCTACGGCAAGCGCCTGCAGGACTACCTCGGCGCGGTGCACGACGGCGCCCTCGGCGACGAACGCGAAGCCCTGCGCCGGCAACTGCGCATCGACCCGCTGCTGGCCGACCTGCCCTCGCTGATCGACGGCACCCTGGAAGGCGCCCAGCGCACCGCCGATATCGTCAGCGCGCTGAAGCGGTTCTCCGCGATGGACCGTGGGCAATCGGGAGAGATGTCGCTGAACGATGTCATCGAACGCGCCATCCACTGGATCACCCGCGGCACCGCGCCTGACCTGCTCATGCACTGGCAGCCGGGCGAAGACGTGACGGTTCACGGCAACAGCGGGCAACTGCTGCAAGTGCTGATGAACCTCATGCAGAACGCCTACGACGCCGCCCGCAGCGCCGCCAGCGTGCCGCCGCAAATCTGGATCGAACTGGTCCGGGAGCCCGGCTGGGCCAACCTGACCTTGCGCGACAACGGCGCGGGAATCGCCCCCGAGCACCTGAGCCAGGTGTTCGAGCCGTTCTTCACCACCAAACCGGTGGGCCAGGGCACGGGGCTGGGGTTGTCGATCAGCTACGGCATCATCGAGCGCGCGGGCGGCACGCTGGAGGCGGGGAATCATCCGCAGGGGGGTGCGGTGTTCCGGTTGCGGTTGCCGGCGGTGGTTGCGGGGCTTCCGGTTTGAGGGGGCGGGTGCAAATGGGGTTGTCAGTTGGATCGCAAATCGCCAGCCGCTTGCAATCCGCTCCCACAGAATGGCAATTGGCTGACCGTTAGCGATGAGGCCCTAAAACTCATCCCCCTCTCTTGGCACACCCCTTGTATGAAGACTTTGAAATTCTTCATACAACCGGACTGCCCATGCCTCGCCCTTCCTCCATCACCACCCTCTTCACCGGCCTGATCGCCGTCAATCTGCTGGCCTGGTTCTGGGCCTTGGTGGCCTTCCACGATTACCCACTGCTGCTCGGCACCGCCGTACTGGCCTACAGCTTCGGCCTGCGCCACGCGGTGGACGCCGACCATATCGCCGCCATCGACAACGCGACCCGCAAGCTGATCCAGGAAGGCCAGCCCACCGCCAGCGTCGGCCTGTTTTTCTCCCTCGGCCACAGCAGCGTGGTGATCATCGCCTCGGCGCTGATCGCCTTCAGCGCCGCCAGCCTGCAAGACGAACTGGAAGCCTTCCACGGCGTCGGCGCGGTGATCGGCACCTCGGTTTCCGCCGGGTTTCTGTTGCTGGTGGCGTTGATCAACCTGGTCATCCTGCGTTCGGTCTACCGCGCCTTCCGCCGCGTGCGCCAGGGCGAGCGCATCGGTGAGGCCGAGCTGCACGGCATGCTGGCCGGCGGCGGGTTGATCGCGCGGCTGGCACGGCCGTTGTTCCGCCTGGTACGCCGCAGTTGGCACCTTTACCCGCTGGGTTTTCTGTTCGGCCTGGGCTTCGACACCGCCACCGAAATCGGCCTGCTGGGCATCGCCGCCAGCCAGGCGGTGCAGAACCTGCCGGTGCTGTCGATCATGGTGTTTCCGGCACTGTTCACCGCCGGCATGGCGCTGGTCGACAGCGCCGACAGCGTGCTGATGACCGGCGCCTATCGCTGGGCCGAAGTGCGCCCGGCGCGCAAGCTCTACTACAACCTGACCATCACTTCGGCGTCGGTATTGGTGGCGCTGCTGATCGGCAGCATGGAAGCCCTTAACCTGATCGCCGACCAGCTCGGGCTGCAAGGCGCGGCGTGGGATTTCATCGCCCAGGTAAACGAAAACTTCGGCCTGCTCGGCTACTTGATCGTCAGCCTGTTCATCGCCACCTGGGCGCTGTCCTGGGCGTTCTATCGCTACAAGGGTTATGACCGCCTGGACCTGAACCCGGCCTGATCACGACCTTTCCACTTGCGCCCGCCAACTGATCACAGGCCTTCCACCGCGTCTGCGCCCCGCCCGTCCGCCTTCGCCGCGGACCGGGGCGAAACCCCGCAATTCAGGGGTCCGCCAGTCTAGACCAAGGTCGAAAAGGCGCCTGCGACGTAATGGCACAGGTCTTGAAGTAAGCCCTTGGCCACTCGAAAGAAAAAGACCGCCTGGCCGAGGAAATTCAATTGACCGAAACATTTTATGAGGTGATGCGCCGGCAGGGCATCTCGCGGCGCAGCTTCGTCAAGTTCTGCTCGCTGACCGCCACCTCGCTGGGCCTGGGCCCGGCCTTCATGCCGAAAATCGCCTGGGCCATGGAAAACAAGCCGCGCACGCCAGTGCTGTGGCTGCATGGCCTGGAATGCACCTGTTGCTCAGAGTCGTTCATCCGTTCCGCGCACCCGCTGGCCAAGGACGTGGTGCTGTCGATGATCTCGCTGGACTACGACGACACCCTGATGGCCTCGGCCGGGCACCAGGCCGAAGCGATCCTCGAAGAGGTGATGACCAAGTACAAGGGCAACTACATCCTCGCCGTGGAAGGCAACCCGCCGCTGAACCAGGACGGCATGAGTTGCATCATCGGCGGCAAGCCGTTCATCGAGCAGCTCAAGCGCGTGTCCCGCGATGCCAAGGCGATCATTTCCTGGGGCTCCTGCGCCAGTTGGGGCTGCGTCCAGGCGGCCAAGCCGAACCCGACCCAGGCGGTGCCGATCCACAAAGTGATCACCGACAAACCGATCATCAAGGTGCCCGGCTGCCCGCCGATCGCCGAGGTGATGACCGGCGTGATCACTTACATGCTGACCTTCGACCGCATCCCCGAGCTGGACCGCCAGGGCCGGCCGAAGATGTTCTACAGCCAGCGCATCCACGACAAATGCTACCGCCGGCCGCACTTCGACGCCGGTCAGTTCGTCGAGGCCTGGGACGACGACTCGGCGCGCAAGGGTTACTGCTTGTACAAGGTCGGCTGCAAAGGCCCGACCACCTACAACGCCTGTTCCACCGTACGCTGGAACGGCGGCACCAGCTTCCCGATCCAGTCCGGCCACGGCTGCATCGGCTGCTCCGAAGAAGGTTTCTGGGACAAGGGCTCGTTCTACCAGCACCTGAGCGACGTCAATGCCTTCGGCGTCGAGGCCAACGCCGACCAGATCGGCCTGGCCGCCGCCGGCACCGTCGGCGCGGCCATCACCGCCCACGCCGCGGTCACCGCCATCAAGCGCGCCAGCAATGGCAAGGCGCACGCCACCCACGAAGTCTGAATGACGTACGGGAAAACCTGATCCATGAGCAATTACTCCACCCAGGGCTTCGACCTGGACAACAGCGGCCGGCGCATCGTCGTCGACCCGGTGACCCGCATCGAGGGCCACATGCGCGTCGAGGTCAACCTCGACGCCAACAACGTGATCCGCAACGCCGTGTCCACCGGGACCATGTGGCGCGGCCTGGAAGTCATCCTCAAGGGCCGCGACCCGCGTGATGCCTGGGCTTTCGTCGAACGCATCTGCGGCGTCTGCACCGGCTGCCACGCCCTGGCCTCGGTGCGCGCGGTCGAGGACGCGCTGGATATCCGCATCCCGCCCAACGCCCACCTGATCCGCGAAATGATGGCCAAGACCCTGCAGGTCCACGACCACGCGGTGCACTTCTATCACCTGCACGCGCTGGACTGGGTCGATGTGATCTCGGCGCTGAAAGCCGACCCCAAGGCCACCTCGGCGTTGCAACAGATGGTCTCGCCGGCGCACCCGAAATCCTCGCCGGGCTACTTCCGCGATGTGCAGAACCGCCTGAAGAAGTTTGTCGAAAGCGGCCAGCTCGGCCCGTTCATGAACGGCTACTGGGGCAACCCGGCCTACCAGTTGCCGCCTGAAGCCAACCTGATGGCGGTCACCCACTATCTGGAAGCCCTCGACCTGCAGAAGGAGTGGGTGAAGATCCACACCATTTTCGGCGGCAAGAACCCGCACCCGAACTACCTGGTCGGCGGCGTACCCTGCGCGATCAATATCGACGGCGACCTCGCCGCCGGCGCGCCGCTGAACATGGAACGACTGAATTTCGTGCGGGCGCGGATCGACGAAGCGCTGGAGTTCTGCCGCAACGTTTATGTGCCGGACGTGCTGGCCATCGGCACCCTGTACAAGGACAAAGGCTGGCTGCACGGCGGCGGCCTGGCGGCGACCAACGTCATGGACTACGGCACCTACGCCAAGGTCAATTACGACGACCGCACCAACCAGTTGCCCGGCGGCGCCATCCTCAACGGCAACTGGGACGAGATCCTGCCGGTGGACGTGCGCGACCCGGAACAGGTGCAGGAATTTGTCACCCACTCCTGGTACCAATACCCGGACAACGACAAGGGCCTGCACCCCTGGGACGGCATCACCGATCCCCACTACGAGCTGGGCGCGAAAACCAAGGGCACCCGCACCGCCATCGAAGAAGTCGACGAAAGCGCCAAGTATTCGTGGGTCAAGTCGCCGCGCTGGCGCGGCCACGCCATGGAAGTCGGGCCGCTGGCCCGCTATATCCTCGGCTACGCCCATGCGCAGCAAGGCAACCCGCACTGCCAGCGGGTCAAGGAGCAACTGGAAAGTTCGCTGCGGGCGGTCAACCACGACCTGCCCAAGGCGCTCGGCCTGGCCAGCACCAACTACAGCGCCAAGCAATTGCTGCCGAGCACCATCGGCCGCACCCTGACCCGCGCCCTCGAAGCCGAGTACTGCGCGGAGATGATGGTCGATGACTGGAACGAGCTGATGCTCAACATCCGCAATGGCGACCGCGCCACCGCCAACGTCGACAAATGGGACCCGAAAACCTGGCCCGCCGAAGCCAAGGGCGTCGGCAGCGTCGCCGCCCCGCGTGGCGCCCTCGGTCACTGGATCCGCATCAAGGACGGGCGCATCGAAAACTACCAGTGCGTGGTGCCGAGCACCTGGAACGGCAGCCCGCGTGACAGCAAGGGCCAGATCGGCGCCTTCGAAGCGGCGCTGATGAACACCCCGGTGGCGGTCGCCGACCAGCCGGTGGAAATCCTCCGCACGCTGCACTCCTTCGACCCCTGCATGGCCTGCGCCACCCACGTGATGAGCGAGGATGGCGTCGAGCTGAGCACGGTCACCGTGCGTTGAACCCGCCCGCAGCCAGCCGCCGGGCGCCAACGCGCGCCCGGCGCATTCGAGGTGACGACATGTCCGAACCCCACGCCCCCGAGAGCGGGCACAGCGAATACGTCTACGAAGCGCCCGTGCGCCTGTGGCACTGGATCAACGCCGCCTGCATCGTCGTGCTGTCGGTGACCGGCTACTTCATCGGTGTGCCGCCGCCGACCCAGCCCGGCGAGGCCAGCGCCAGCTTTCTGATGGGCTACATCCGCTTCGCCCATTTCGCCGCGGCCTACCTGTTCGCCATTGGCATCCTCGGCCGCGCCTACTGGGCGCTGGTGGGCAACCACCATGCCCGCGAGCTGTTCTGGATACCGATTACGCGCAAAGCCTACTGGCGCGATTTCGCCTGCTGGCTGCGCTACTACCTGTTCATCGGCCCGGTGCCGGAACCGATCTTCGGCCACAACCCGCTGTCGCGTTTCGCCATGGTCTTCGTCTTCCTGCTCACCTCGCTGTTCATGCTGGTGACCGGCTTCGCGCTGTACGGCGAAGGCGCGCAGGTGGGCTCGTGGCAGGAGCAACTGTTCGGCTGGGCGCTGCCGCTGCTGGGCCAGTCGAACAACGTCCACGTCCTGCACCGCCTCGGCATGTGGCTGATGATCCTGTTCATCCTGCTGCACGTGTACGCCGCCGTGCGCGAAGAAATCTGCGGCCGCCTGCACCTGATCGGCGGCATCGTCTCGGGCTACAAGAGCTTCAAGAAATGAGCACATCCACCCCCGCTCCGCGCATCACCGTGCTCGGCATCGGCAACCTGCTGTGGGCCGACGAAGGCTTCGGCGTACGCTGCGTCGAGGCCCTGCAACAACGCTACGAATTCGCCGACAACGTCACCCTGATCGACGGCGGCACCCAGGGCCTGTACCTGATCCAGCACGTGCAGCAGGCCGATTACCTGCTGATCTTCGACGCCGTGGATTACAGCCTGGCGCCGGGCACCCTCAAGCTCGTCGCCGACGACGAGGTGCCGCGCTTCCTCGGTGTGAAGAAGCTCAGCCTGCACCAGACCGGTTTCCAGGAAGTGCTGATGCTCGCCCAGCTCACCGGCCATTACCCCACGCGCGTGCTGCTGATGGGTTGCCAGCCGGAGCGCATGGACGACTACGGCGGCAGCCTGAGGCCCTGCGTCAAGGCGGCGCTGGAGCAGGTCATCGACGCCGCGCTGGAGGTGCTGGCGGACTGGGGCGGCGAACCGCGCCCGCGCACCAGCGCCCTGCCCGACGACGAGGCGGTGACCCTGTTGCACCTGGAGCTGCAGCGTTATGAAAACGAGCGGCCCAGTGAAGCAGTCGCCTGCCGTGTCGGCGACGAACGCATCCTCGCGCGGCGTAACTGAGATGTGCATCGGCCTGCCCATGCACGTGCTCGGCACGCGGCCCGGCGCGGCGCTGTGCGTCGACCGCCACGCCCGCCAGCGCTGGATCGACACCGCACTGGTCGGCGATTGCGCGGCCGGCGACTGGTTGCTGGTGTTTATCGACGCCGCGCGCGAGCGCCTGAGCGCCGATCGCGCCGCCGAGATCGACGCCACCCTGGCGCTGCTCGATGCCGCGCTGCTCGGTGAACCCGTGGGTGCGGACGCCGCGTTCGCCCTGCCCTCGGCCATGAGCGCCGAAGACCTGGCCCGCTTGCTCGGCCAGCCCACTTCCAAGGAATCCTTATGAGCGAATCTGCCGCCTTCCTGGCGCCCCTGCCCGCTACCCCTGAGGTCCCGCCGCTGATCAACCGCCTGGTCGAGCAGTTCGCCGCCGACTGGGTCGACCTCGACAATGTAGAGGCCTGGCTGGCGCAGCCCGGCGACGCTCTGTTGTTGCTTTGCGGCGACCCGGTGCGCCACCCGGAATGCCTCGACGTCGCGGTGATCCTGCCGGAATTATGCAAGACCCTGACCGCCCGCCACGGCTGCCACCTGCGCCTGGGGGTCGGCCGGCGCACCGATGAAGAGGCCCTGGCCGAACGCTTCGCCCTGCGCCGCTGGCCGAGCATCATCTGGCTGCGCGACGGCGGCTACGTGACCCAGATCGACGGCATGCGCGACTGGGACGTGTACCTGCGCATGGCCGAAAGCGCCCTGCAGCAAAGCAACGCACTGATCCCCGTGCGCAGCGACGCGCCCCACCCCGCCCCCGGAGGTTGCCAGTGAACGGTGCCCACCCCATGGACCCGCTGCACTACATTCCACTGATGGACATCGGCCCCGGTTCGCAACCCGAGGACGACGCCCCCCTGGAATACATCAACATGCCCCAGGGCATGTACACCCACAGCCTGCCGCAACTGCCCGAGCCCGAGGCGCTGGACGCCGCGCCCGGCGCCCGCCAGGCCCTCGGCGAAATCCTCGCACGGCTGCAGCGGCGGTGTGCCGGCGACACGCCGGCGATCCTCGACCTGCGCGGCTACAGCGAGGCCGACCGGCGCCTGCTCGACCAGTTGCTCGGCGAAGGCGAAGTCAGCGCGCGCATCGGCGGCGCCGCCGGCGTGCGTATCCAGGAGTCGATCTTCGCCGGTGTGTGGCGGGTGTTCGGCGTGGGCCGCGACCATATCGAAGTGGCGCCAGCCCCTGCGCTGCTCAGCCATGCGGCGCGCATCGACGCCGCCGCCGACGCCCTGACCCCGACGCTGCCATTGCCCGCCGGGGTGATGAACGCGCCAGCGATCCTCACCGAGCTGCAAGACCGCACCGGCAACTGGCAGCCCGGCAGCGCCGCTCATGTGATCAACCTCACGTTGCTGCCGCTGTCGGAACAGGACGTGCCCTTCCTCGACGCCTGCCTCGGCGAAGGCGCGGTGCTGGTGCTGGCCCGCGGCTACGGCAACTGCCGCATCAGCAACACCCGCGTGCCGAACTGCTGGCGGGTGCGCTACTTCAACTCCCAGGACGCGCTGATCCTCGACACCCTCGAAGTCACCGACCTGCCGGAAGTGGTGCTCGCCGCCCCCGAAGACCTGACCGACTCGCTGGAGCGCTTCGCCGACATCATTCAGTGGTTCGAAGACGAATGCGCGGAGGTCGGGGCATGAGCGACTTTTGCGGTTTCGAAGGCAGCTACCTCGGCGACCGCAGCCGCCTGGCCGACGCCACCCGCCTGGAATGCAAGATTTGCTGGTGGATCTACGACCCGGCGCAGGGCGACCCGGTCTGGCAGATCGCCGCGGGCACGCCGTTCTCGCGCCTGCCCGAACACTGGCGCTGCCCCAATTGCGACGGCGACGCCGAGCAGTTCATGGTGCTCGATGACTGAGCCGAACCCGAGAGCCGAAGCACTGGCCCGGCGTTTCCGTGAAATCGCCGACACCCGCATGCGCGGCCTGCCGTTGTTGCACCCGGCGCTGGACGTTGAAGTCGTCGGCTTCGCCTGGCAGCACGTCGGCCCGCAGGCCAGCGCCGGGCTGCTCGGCATCCTCATCACGCCGTGGTGCATGAACCTGATCTGGCTGCCGGACGGCAGCGACGCGCCCGCCGAGGGCGAGGTGCGCGAGTACCTGATCGGTGACGAACGCATGGACTTCATCAGCGTCCACGACGAGGTGTTCGGCGCGTACCAGAGCTGCTCGCTGTTCTCGCCGATGTTCGACTTCGCCGACGCCCGCAGCGCCCGCGAGACCGCCGTGCACGTGCTCTCCGTGTTGCGCCGCCCGCCCGTTGAAGTACCGGCCAACCCGAGCCGGCGTGGCCTGCTGTTCGGCCGCTTGACGGGGGACCGGCCATGACCG